>NZ_RZRP01000920.1:0-2350 GCF_003997795.1 Mesorhizobium sp. M7A.F.Ca.US.005.03.2.1
GACAGGGTCACGCAGTGCCGGCGAAATCGCCGCGCGCGCCATTAGCGGCTTCACCGAGGATGGTCATTTCATCGCCTTTGTCGATGCCAGGGGCAACGTTGAGGCGGCCTCGGAAGGATTTTCGGCACTGGGCATCCTGCCGGAGACGCTGGCAGCACTGGTTGCCGACGTCGCAGCCGAGAGCGACCGCATCGTCAAGCGCCTTGTCCCGGGCGGCACGGCCTCCTACCCGGCGGGGCTGGCAAGATTGACCGAGGAGCGGCATCTGCTGGTGGTGATCGACGAGGACCAGCTCGACGACACAGCCCCTGCGGGCGAACACCTCACGCAAACCATTGCCGAGGCGGCACCAGCTGGCGATGCGGCTTCGCAGCCGGAACAGGGTGGCGAGACGCCGACCGAGGAACCAGGCGCCGCACTGCCGACCGAGGACGTCGCCGCATCGCAGCCGCATGCGATCACCGACGTGATCGGGCAGGCGCCGACGGCTGCCAACAGCGATCAGGCGGCAGCAGAGCCCACACCGGCGCAACACGACCATTGGTACTTCAACGCCGGCGAGGACGGAGGGGAACAGGCGCCGCGACCAGCTGCGTCCGGACCTGAAGCGCCTCAAGAACCGGCGGCCCTGGAAGTCCAGTCCACCTCCGCGGCCACGCCGACGACCGTCTCGGCGATAGACCGCGCAGCGGCGCCGGTGCGCTTCGTCTGGCGCACCGATGCCGAAGGCAAGTTCAGCGCGCTGTCGCCGGAATTCGCCGACATCGTCGGCAAGCCGGCGGCCGACGTGATTGGCCGACGCTTCAGGGATGTCGCCGCCACATTCGGCCTCGACCCCTCGGGCGAGATATCGGGGCTCCTCGAACGGCGCGATACCTGGTCCGGACGCTCCGTGCTGTGGCCGGTCGTCGGCACCGATCTGAAGATACCCGTCGACCTGGCGGCGCTGCCTGTCTATGGGCGCAGCCGCGCCTTCGAGGGTTTCCGCGGCTTCGGCGTTGCCCGCGCCAGCGACGCGGTCGTCGATCCGGAGGCCATCGGCATGGCGCTGGTGCCCAATGGCCGGGCGCCGGCAACGCCGGAACCGCAAGTCATCCAACCCGCGCCCGAACAGCCGAACGCTGAGGAGCCCAGGGCCGAGGACGCTCAGGCATCGGATCCGTTCAAGGGCGAGGTGCCGGCGCTGACCATCGTGCCGAAACAGGAGCGGCGCTTTGCCGACAAGGTGATCCGGCTCGCCGAACATCGCCAGCCAGCCAACGACAAGGGCCTCTCGACCCTGGAACGCAGCGCCTTCCGCGAAATCGGCGAGCGGCTGAAGAAGGAGAGTGCTCCGGTCGAGCCACCAGAGACTGAGACTGCTGAGGCGTCGGCAGCGGAGACCGAGGCTCCGGTCAAGGCGTCCGACGACCCGATGCGCACCGGCGGCATCCCTGCGTCAGGGCCAGAGAACGAACCGGTCGAGCCATCCGAGACCGATGTCGATGCCGAAGACGAGCAGGATCTGGCACGGCTTGACGGTCACCCGGACGAAGCGGCTCGTGAAGCCCCCCCTGGGATGAATGTGACGGGCTCGTTGCTGGACTATGCCGGCCAAGATGACGAACGTGGCCCCGTGGCGGCGGAACCAGAGAACACCGCTGCGGTTTCGCCCGGCGAAGAGCCTGAAGCCACTGACGCGACACATGATGTCCTCGATGACGACAGCATGACGTCAGCAGATTTTCGCGATGCCGAAGACAGCGAGGATTGGGCGCAGCCCGACGAGGAAGCCGCATCGCCTGACGAGCAGGCGGTTGCCGCGCAGGCCGTCAATGCAGGCGACGCTGCGGAAATACGCGTCGAGCGCCCTCGCCTGCAGGTTCCGCCGCTCAAGGCCGAAGGGTTCGTGCCGTCGGCGTTTTCCGCCGGAGATGAACACAAGGCCCCGGACACGTCGCTGCTCGGTAAGCTGCCCGTGCCGCTGCTCATCCATTCCGGAGACCAGTTGCACTATGCGAACGAGGAATTCCTCAGCCTGACCGGCTACGAGGCGCTCGACGATCTGGCGGATGCCGGCGGCCTCGGCGCGTTGTTTGCCGACCCCTATGCCGACGACGGCGTTTCCGACGGCACCGATCGCGCGCTGCGGTTGAAGACGCGTGATGGACAGGAATTCCCGATCGAGGCCATTTTGCGCTCTGTCCCCTGGCGCGACGGCAAGGCGCTGATGCTGGTCGTGCGACGCTCCGGCGAGGATGATGCGCCGGCGAGCCTGCATGTGGTTGGCGACGAGCAGACGCAGCCGGATATTTCCGAGCTCAAGGCGCGCATCGCCGAGATGCGCACCATTATCGACACCGCCACCGAC
>NZ_RZRP01000921.1:0-2349 GCF_003997795.1 Mesorhizobium sp. M7A.F.Ca.US.005.03.2.1
ATGCCACCGAAGCAGCGCGGCTGGCGGAGCTGCTGGCGGCGCTCGGCAAGAGCGAGAAAGAGGAGATGCGGCTGCAGAAGTCGCTCGAGGCGGCACAGGCGAAACTGTCGGAAACGACCGAAGCGGCCCACATGATGGAAGGCGACAAGGAAGCCGAGCTGGCTCGCAGCCAGGCGGAAATGCGCGGGTTGAGCTCGGAGATCCAGAACCTGCAATCGCGGCTGGAGCAGGTGTCGAGCGAAAACAGCGAAGCCGCGGGCGAGATCGCCAGGCTCAAGAGCGAACTCAACGATGCCCTGGCCGAAAAGAAGATCGCCGATGAAAGATTGTCCGCGCTGAGCCAGGAGAGCGAAAGCGACAAGATGAGTCTTTCCAAGGTGAACGCCAACCTTTCTCAGCTGACGCTGCAACAAGCGTCCGAACAGATACAGTTCGACGTGCAGAGGCAGGAGTGCGAGGACCTCAAGGCCGAAATCGCCTCGCTCAATGCCCGGATCAAGGAACTGCTGCCCTATGAGCGGCTCCACAAGGCCACCAATGGCAGGCCGCGCGAGGACGGCGTGGTCGAGATGGCCGGGGCGATGGCGAAGAAAGCACGGACGACGGGCAGGCGGCGCATGCGCAGGAATGTCGACGCCGCCACCTGAAGCGTGTCGCGCCTGAAGGATTCAGGCGACCCGCTTCAGATCCTTCTTTTGTGCATGGGAGGCCGGCACCTCACCCGGAGAGTAAGTCCAATGGGGCACCGGCCAGGCGGATCGACAGGTCCGCCGCACAGGCAAGGTAGCGCGCCTCGGTCCCGCACGGCATTGGTGCGATCACGGAAGGTGCCAGCGGCAATTCCCCTGGCTTGTGATTCGAACCCTTGCGACGACCCGCCGGCCGGAGGCTGCAGACACGCCCAGGATAAGATCGCGGGCCGGCCCGGCGCCTTCTCAGTCGAGCGGTTCGTGCTGGTAAAGCTCGTCCATGCTGAGCGAGGCCAGGGCGCCGAAAGGGGCCTGCTTTTTCACGCGGCCGCCGCTCAGGATGACCACGTCGTCGCAGAACGAGATGGTGCTGTGGTGATGGCTGATGACGATGGTCGTGCGGCGGCCGGCTCTCGACTTCAGGGTCTCGACGATGGCCGCTTCCGACAGCCCGTCCACGGCATTGGTGGCCTCGTCCAGGATGAGGAGATCGGGATCGCGCACCAGGGCTCTCGCCAAGGCGATGCGCTGCCTCTGTCCCGCCGACAGATTGACGCCCCTGTAGCCAACCAGGGTCTCGTAGCCCTGAGGCAGCCTTTCGATGAATTCATGCGCTTCGGCCAGTCTTGCGGCGGCCTCGGCATCGCCGGCTGTCGCGGCATCCTGGCCGTAGGTTATGTTTTCAAAAATGCTGCCGTCGACCAGTTCCAGTTCCTGGCTGGCCAGGGCGATGTGCCGGCGCCACTGGCTGGCGTCGATCCGGTCGAGCGGCGATCCATCGACGAGGATGCTGCCGGTGTCCGGTTCGACGAAGCGGCACAGGAGATTGACGATCGTCGTCTTGCCGGCGCCCGAGCGGCCGATCAGCGCCGTCGAGCGGCCACCGCGGATCTCGAATGTCGCCGCGTGCAGCACCACCTCGCGCCGGTCCGTGCCGGAGTAGGTGAATGTCACATCGTCGAACTTGATGCCCTGGCGCAGGCCGTGGAATGGCCCGTCCCCTTGCGGCGGTTGCGGCTTGCCTGTGGGATCCAGCAGCCAAGTCACCTCCTCAAGCGATCCGCTCAGGCCTTGCAGCTGGCTCCACGACCCCTGCAGGGCCCGCATATGCGGCTGCAGCCTGTAGAGCAGGATGACGAAGGCGATGATCAGCGGGAAACTCACCTGCGCCAGCCAGGCGCCGATCACCACCGCCAGGAACAGCATGGCGTGGAGAACCTCCGTCAGCGGCGGCAGCGCTCCCTGGCGCACGAGCAGCGCGAAGGAGGCGCGGCGAACCGCATCCGACGCCGTGTCGAACATCGCCTTTTCCCGGTTCTCCTGTCCGAAGATGCGGATCAGCCGTCCGGCATGCACAAGGTGAAGCATCTGCGAGGCGAGGTGGCCGTTGCGCGAGGCGACGCTGCGGCTTGGCTCCTTCAGATTGGCTGAGAGGACGGCGTGCGCGATCTGGACGAGCGCCAGTCCGAGCGTGACCAAAAGCGTCATGCGCCACGAAAGCAGCAGCAGGAAAGCCAGGAGGATGATGGCGGCCGATGCGCTGACGATGGCCGACAGCATGATCTGGATCGCATCGGAAGCCCGCCAGGATTCGTTGGAGATGATGTTGAGCAGGCGTCCGGGGCTCTGCCGCAGGAAGAACGGGTAGCCGACCCGCAAC
>NZ_RZRP01000922.1:0-2348 GCF_003997795.1 Mesorhizobium sp. M7A.F.Ca.US.005.03.2.1
GCTCGGAAGGGTTCCTCGGCAGCGATGGCCAGCCGCTGCCCGAGCGCTGCGCGGCGGCGGCCGAGCTGCTGGCCATGATGCATGGCAGGACCTGGCCGCAGCGCCTGGAAACAGGGCATGGCGGCTTCCACGATGTCCCGCCTTTCGACCGCGAGGCCATGATGATCGAGGCCGATCTGCTGGTCGACTGGTACGTGCCGGCAATAACGGGCAGCCCGGCAAGCGGTGCCTTGCGCGCCGGCTACCACAAGCAATGGGGCGCGCTCCTCGACCGGCTGCACGGCCGCGAATATACGCTGATGCTGCGCGACTTTCATTCGCCCAACATCATCTGGCGCGGCGACCGTTCAGGGCATGATCGGCTGGGCATCGTCGATTTCCAGGACGCGCTGATCGGCCCGTCCGCCTATGACGTCGCCTCGCTGGCCATGGACGCGCGTGTTACGATGTCGCCCGAGATCGAGAGAAAGACGCTGGATGCCTATGTCGCGGCGCGCCACGCAGCCGGTGCTTTCGACGAGGCAAGCTTCCTGGAATCCTACGCCATCATGGCGGCGCAACGAAATTCCAAGATCCTCGGCATCTTCGTCCGCCTCGAAAAGCGCGACGGCAAGCCCTATTATCTAAAACACCTGCCGCGCATTCGCGATTATCTGCGCCGAGCCTTGTCTCATCCGGCGCTGGCAAGCCTGCGCGAGTTCTACGACGCCCACGGTTTGCTGGAGGAGCGAGCGCTGTGACAGCAGGACCGGACACCGCCATCGTACTTGCCGCCGGCCTTGGCAAACGCATGCGGCCGATTACCGACACCATTCCCAAGCCGCTGGTCAGGATTGCCGGCAAGACGTTGCTCGACTGGAGCCTCGACAGCCTGGCTGCCGCCGGTGTCGCGAAGGCCGTGGTCAACGTCCACTATTTTCCCGAACAGATCGTCGCCCATGTCGCCGCGCGCCGCGCGCCAAAAATCGTCATTTCCGACGAGAGCGAACAACTGCTCGATTCGGCCGGCGGCATCGTCAAGGCGCTGCCGGAACTGGGCGAGCGACCCTTCTACATCCTCAATGCCGACACCTTCTGGATCGATGACGGTCCTCTCAATCTCCAGCGCCTCGCCCTTGCATGGGACGCGGCGAAAATGGATATTCTGCTGATGCTGGCGGATCTCCAACAGGCGACCGGACACTGCGGCAGCACCGATTTCCTGGTGGCGCCGGATGGCGGCTTGCGGCGTTCAAAGGGGGATCCGGCGGGGCTGATCTATGCCGGCGCGGCGATCGTCGATCCGCGCCTGTTCAAGGGCGCACCGGCCGGGCCGCACTCGCTCAACGCCTATTTCGATTCCGCCATCGCCTCAGGGCGCCTGTTCGGCATGCCCATGCATGGCCACTGGATCACCGTCGGCACGCCCGATGCCGTACCGCTCGCGGAAGCGGCGGTCGCCGGTGCGCTCATCGAGTCGCAATGAGCGGCTCCAGCCGCGTCTTCTCGATCCCGCCCGGAGCGCCGTTTCTGCCGACGCTTGCCGAGGCGCTGCTTGCCGGCCGTCTTGTTCCGGGGTTTCGATTCGACGGCGACCCGCTCGCTTTGGCCGATGTCACTATCTATGTGCCGACACGCCGTGCCGCGCGTGCCTTGCGGGGTGTCTTCGTCGACAGCCTGGCGGCACGCGGCGGCGGCGGCTCGGCGATCCTGCCGGTCATCCGGCCACTCGGCGAATTCGACGAGGATGAGGCCGCGTTCGAGACCGAGGCATCGGCGGCCATCGATCTCGCGCCGCCGATTTCGGCAACCGAACGCCTGTTGCTGCTGACGCCGCTGGTGCGCGCCTGGAAACGCCGGCTGCCGGCGCATGTCGCCGCCCTTTTCGCCGAGGAGATCGTCATCCCGGCTTCCACCGCCGACGCGATCTGGCTGGCGCGCGATCTCGCCCGGCTGATGGACGAGATCGAAACGGAAGGCACCGACTGGGCCAAGCTCACCGATCTGGTGACCGGCAATCTCGCCGGATGGTGGCAGGTGACGCTCGAATTCCTCGGCATCGTCACCGAAGCCTGGCCGAAATTCCTCGCGGAAAGCGACCGCTCCAATCCGGCCGCGCATCGCAGTGCGCTGATCCGCGCCGAGGCGGCGCGGCTGCTGCGCAATCCGCCCGCCGGCCCGGTCATCGCCGCAGGCTCGACCGGCTCGATACCAGCGACGGCCGAATTGCTTGCCGCGATCGCGCGCCTGCCCGGCGGCGCCATCGTGCTGCCGGGTCTCGACCGGACGCTGGACGAAGCGTCGTTCCAGGCGATTGCCGCGCCTGGCGCGCGTCCAGCCGTACTCGGCCACCCGCAATATGGCTTGGC
>NZ_RZRP01000923.1:0-2344 GCF_003997795.1 Mesorhizobium sp. M7A.F.Ca.US.005.03.2.1
CATCTGGGGACCGCGCTCGAAGCAGATCCCGGCGCTGATCACCGGCAACACCACCATCGGCGGCGTCGGCGTCTCCCTGCACCAGATCGCCATCATCGTCATCACGCCGCTGATCCTGGCCGCACTTTGGATGTTCCTCAACCGCACGCGGCTCGGGCTGGCGCTGCGCGCCGTGGCGCAGAATGAAGATGCCAGCCATCTGGTCGGGCTGAACGTCACCGCGCTCTATGGGCTGGCCTTCGCCATTGCCGCGTCGCTTGCAGGCCTCGCCGGCATCTTCATGGGCGGCTATCGTTTCATGTCGCCGGTGATGGGCAGCGACCCGCTGCTCAAGGCGCTGATCGTCGTCGTATTCGGCGGAATATCGAGCATCTCGGGACCGATCTTCGCCGCCTATCTGATCGGCTTCTTCGAGGCCGCCTGCAGCTATTATTTCGGCCTGTACTGGACGCCGGCGCTGCTGTTCGGCGTGCTGATCCTGACCCTGATGGTGCGCCCCGAGGGCATCTTTGCCAGCCGCTCCCGAGGCCTAGCATGACCGACACGACATCGCCGATCACCCTTAGCCACACAGAGGCGGCAACCCCGATCGCTCCCGGCCGCACGCCGTGGAAGCAGGAGGCCATCGGCTTCGTGCTCGGCTTCGCCTTTCTGACACTGCTGCCGCTGATCTTCGGCGACACCTATGCCCGCCACATCCTGATCATGGCCTTCATCTATGCGATCGTCGCCTCGAACTGGGACCTCAGCCTCGGCTATGGCGGCGTCTTCAATTTCGGCCATCTGGCGCTGTTCGGCATCGGCGTCTATGCCTACAGCCTGCTCACCAAGCTGGCCGAATTCGACCCGTGGATCGCGCTGTTTGCCA
This sequence comes from Mesorhizobium sp. M7A.F.Ca.US.005.03.2.1, assembly GCF_003997795.1. Classification (NCBI taxonomy): domain Bacteria; kingdom Pseudomonadati; phylum Pseudomonadota; class Alphaproteobacteria; order Hyphomicrobiales; family Phyllobacteriaceae; genus Mesorhizobium; species Mesorhizobium sp. M7A.F.Ca.US.005.03.2.1. Next base: position 869 of record NZ_RZRP01000923.1, read on the forward strand.
GCGGTGTCATCGCCACCCTGGCGGCGATCCTGGTGACCATCCCGATCCTGCGGCTGAAGGGCATCTACATCATCCTGGTCACTTTCGGCTTCGCGCAGCTGGTGATGCAGGTAATCATCAGCCAGTCCGCCATCACCGGCGGCACGCAAGGGTTGGTGCGCATTCCCGGGCTATACGTGTTCGACCACAACATGGTCCGTGACGGCAAATCAGCCTATTTCTACATCGCGCTGGCGCTGCTGGTGGCGAGCACCCTATTCCTGCGCGTGTTCGTGCGCTCACGCACCGGGGCCAGCATCGTCGCCTTGCGCGACAATGAGGAATACGCCATCAGCCGCGGCGTCTCGATCGTGCGCCAGCGCATGCTGACGCTTGCCGCGAGCGCCTTCTTCACCGGCATCGCCGGCGCCTTCTACGCCGCCTACCAGCGCAATGCCTCGATCGACGTCTTCGGCATGAGCCTTGCGACCATCATCCTGTCGATGGTGCTGCTTGGCGGCACCAGCACTATTTACGGCGCCATCATCGCCTCTTTCGTGCTGACGATCTTCGCCGAATGGATGGCCGATTTCGGCGCGTGGCGGCCGATGATCACGGCGGTGCTGATCATCGGCGTGATGCTGGCCTACCCGAGCGGCCTGGTCGGCATGATCAAGGCTTCATGGGGCGCCGTCGCCGGACGCCTGAAGCGCCCGGCCTGACCGTTTCGGACTGGCGGCTCCGCCTCAGCGGATGCCGCACCAGTCGATGACCGAAGCGGCGATCACCTTGGCGGTCTCGACCACCGATTCGACTTCGACATACTCGTCGGAACCGTGAAATCCGTCGCCTGACGGGCCGAAGATGACACCGTCGACGCCGGCGCCGGCATAGTGCGCGGCATCGCACACGGCGACGAAGCCACGCGCCTGCGGCGCCTTGCCGACCATGGCCTTGCGCTTCATCAGCGATCTCACCAGCGGATGGTCGACCGGCGTGTTCATCGGCGGAAAATGCAGCCCGCCGAGCTCCCATTGGATCGCAGGCGGGTTGTCGCGCAGCCACGCATCGGTCTGCGCGAAATGGTGGACGAACGCCTCGAAATCGCGGCGGTAGTCGGCCGAATTCTCGTCGGGCAGGAATTTCATGTCGAGATCGAGCACCGCGACATCGGGAATGATGGCCGGGTTGGTCATCACGGTCGGCAGGCCGTGCTCGCCAAGGCCGGTGCCGCCATGCATGACGCCGATGTTGATGGTGTTCATGCCGAGCGGCAGCAGCGGATGCGATTTTGCTCGCGTCCGGTCCAGCTCATACTGGCGCACGGCGGCAATGAAGCGGGCGGCGATCTCGATCGCATTGACGCCCGGCTCCAGCCGGTCCTTGTCGTGGCGCTGCGGATAGATCTCGTTGTAGCGCAGCGCCGAATGGGCGTTGCGGCCACGGATCGTCACCCGCGCCCATTCCAGCCCGCCTTCGACCGGCAGGACATCGCCC
>NZ_RZRP01000924.1:0-2344 GCF_003997795.1 Mesorhizobium sp. M7A.F.Ca.US.005.03.2.1
GCACCATACCGACTACTGCCTGCGGGGCGCTCTGATGAACCATATGGCCAGCGCCCGGAATCACCTCGAGGAGAGACCCACCAACTTCGCCATGCAGGCGCCGTGCATTCCGTTCCGCATCGAACAACCGGTCTCCAGATCCCGCCAGGATGCCGGTCGGTACGGAAATGTCCTTATAGCTGGCCTTCTCCGACAGGGCCGCGGCCAGCATAGATGCTGACTCCGAACAAACCGCCCGCAGTTGGGAAGGGCGGCTGGCGGCATCCTTGGCGGATGCGGCGAAGTCGCTGGCGATCATAGCGGGTCGAAATATCTTTTCCATTGCCCAAGGCCAGGCCAGCCTCACAAGCAGCGGCAACAAGGTGTGGCGAAACCCCGTTCCGATCACCGGCAATGCCGGGAGTGCGGCCAGTGCAAGATCCAGCCGCGGTGGCGGATAGTAATAGCCTGAGACAAGCACAATGCCGGCGACCGATGAAGGATGCCTGCGCGCCAACTCGAGGGCGATCCAGGCTCCCCAGGAATGTCCAAGGACGAGATATTTCTTAATACCCAATCTGCCGGCGGCGGCATGTATGAGGTCGGCTTGGTCGCAAGCGGACCAGCGCCGGGTGCGCGAACGTGAGCTTCGCCCAAAGCCGGGACGGTCAAATGCGAGCACCCGGTAGGTCTTTGCCGCCTCATCGAAGACGCCGCTCGACTTGAAATCCTCCGCCATGGATCCATTGCCATGCAGGAGAAGCAGCGGCATGCCGGTTCCGGCTTCGATAAAATGCAGGCGCAGACCATCAATTGCCATCATACGTCCGCATGTCAGGCTGGCGATCGCACGTTTGGCGCGGATGGCGTTGTATCCCGCTAGTGCCGCTAATGCAGCGACGGACAATCCGGCCGCTAGTTTCGCCCCGTCTCTGTCCAACGCCATGCGCGTGCCTTAGAAGCTGTCTGCGTGGCCCAACCTTCGAGGTCACAGCTTGTTCCGCCACCCTGTGCCCGGCGCGGAAGGCTTTTCAACGCCTGGCGATCGCCATGGCCGCGATCTTGCAATGATCCATGCTTGCGTCCCGAGGAGATGCTCCCCGGGATAAACGATCGTTCCATCATCGCGCACACAGCGCCTGGCGTCAGGCTGGCCTCCTCGGCATGACCGGCCCAAGAGTATGCATGACGCGTCAGCCTTCTCCGAGCAGGTAGTCGGAAATAATGCGGCGGTGGCACCGCCACCAGACGGCTTCCGCGCACATGATTGGGCAGCGATGCCGGCTGCTAAGCTCTCGCAGTTCCGCCAAGCCTTTGGCGAACGGCTCCGCCGGTGAGCGCTGTCTGCTAACGTGGCTCTCTTTGGAAAAGTAAGCCCGCTGCCTGGGCGGGGGGCTTGGGGTTAGGCAGCGGGCTTCGTAGGCGATTAGGGGTTCAGACGAACCGAACCCACGCAAACGATGCTCTCAGAGTGTTAACGAGACCTTAACGAAGCTCGGAGCGTTTTACCAATCTTGGCGACCTGTGGATAACCCTCGCAGTTACGCGTTCAATGACAGAGTTGAGGTCCACGGCTTCGCGGTCCCCTGGACAGCGTATTTCGAAAGTTCAGCAAGGTGCATCTCATGTCTTTCGTCCATTGAAGCCCGCCCGCGAGAACCGTGGCCCCCTAGTGCGGATCCAGCCAAGATGATTTTCCCGCGTTCCTCGATACCCCGTTGTCTAATTGAATTGCTGTGTACTGCTCGGCGAGGTCGCTTCGGAATGGGCCTTTGTCAAAGAACTTGAGATTGCAGCCGATGGCATAGCCGACATGTTTCGGGCGAATCTTCAGATCATCCTTCGGCGCGCTGCGTTGATGCTCCGGAACGTCGCCGGCCTCCCGCCAGAGCCAGCAACACAGGACGCATTGAACTCCCTCGCCGCCGAGATGAACATCGGCCGGTATCATTCAGATCGTGCTGAGGGAGTGGCTAGAAACGAATGCATATCTGCCAGTCCCGATGATTGACGATAGCAACATGGCTCGCAAGGAAATGGCCCGCAGAAACAGGCCCGTGCCTGACGGCCGGGCCAAATTTTGGGAACTACGCCTATAGAGCGGTTATTCTCAGCCGCCCATCTTCTTTGCCATGGCACAGAAATCCGCGTGCGACTTGTTGAGCGTGGTGTCGCCGCAGTCTTTCAGCACCGCCTTTTGTTCATCCGGTTTCATGGACATCCATGCGGTCTTGAAATCCGCTTCCGACCTCAAGGTTTTCATGCCGGCATCCGTGAAGAAAGGTGACATCTTTGCAGGATCATCGAGCGCGGAAGTGGTGCTGCTGCCAGCCAGCGCTGAGCCCGTCATCACTGCGAGCGCCAT
>NZ_RZRP01000925.1:0-2331 GCF_003997795.1 Mesorhizobium sp. M7A.F.Ca.US.005.03.2.1
GCGCTCGCCTTCTCGTCCGACGTGACGCCGCGCTATTGCGAGGCCGACCCTTACGAGGGCGGCAAGCAGGCGGTGGCCGAATGCTGGCGCAACTTGACCGCCACCGGCGCTCTGCCGCTGGCCGCAACCGACAACCTCAATTTCGGCAACCCGGAACGGCCCGAGATCATGGGCCAGCTGGTCGGTGCCGTGAAGGGCATCGGCGACGCCTGTCGTGCGCTCGAATTCCCGATCGTCTCCGGCAATGTCTCGCTCTACAACGAGACCAACGGCCAGGGCATCCTGCCAACCCCGACCATCGGCGGCGTCGGCCTGATCGCCGATTGGTCGAAGATGGTGCGGGCCGGCTTTGCGGCCGAGGGCCAAATGATCCTGCTGGTCGGCGCGCCGGCGTCCTGGGGAACGCATCTCGGGCAATCGGTCTATTTCAGGGACATACACGGCCGCACGGATGGACCGCCGCCGCCGGTCGACCTCGAGCATGAAAAGCGCGTCGGCGACCATGTGCGCGCGCTCATCGCCTCCGGCATCGTCACGGCGGCGCATGACGTTTCCGATGGCGGTATCGCGGTGGCTTTAGCCGAAATGGTGATGGCGTCCGGCATCGGCGCCACCGTTCCCGGCCTTGTCGGCACCGACCCGATCCCGGTCTGGTTCGGCGAGGATCAGGGCCGTTATCTGCTGACGCTGTCGATCGACCCGCATGGTGACGAATGGGACGCCATTCGCAAGCAGCAGGGCGAGCTTGGCATCTTCGCGCCGTGGATCGGCTCCACAGGCGGCAGCGCGCTGAAGCTTGGCGACGCCAGGGCAATCCCGGTCAGCGAACTCTCCTCGGCTCACGAAGGCTGGTTCCCGCGCTTCATGGATCAGGCTAGTTGACCACACTGGCTGCCCGGGCGCTGCTTGCAGTCGTTTTCTGGCCGTCGCTGTTCTTCTTCTGGTTCCTGGGACCGTTCGTCTTTTTCCTGCTGTCGACAACCTCGAGCGAGGTTTGTATGCGGCTGGAAACACGTGCGGAGTTCCTTGCCGCGGCGAACGGCGCCGTCCCGATGCTGGCGCTGCAGAACCTCCTCTACGCGGTCCCGATCATCTGCCTGGTGCTCTGGGGCCGCCTTTTCCCGGATCCGGCACGGGCAAGGCACATCGTCACCTGCGTCAAGCTTTTCGCCGGCACGGTGGTCGTGGGCGCGTTGTGGGAGTACGGCTCGTCGCTCATCTGCGACGGCCATGGCCAAGGGTTCTTCTCGCCGGCTTGGCAAATGACGAGCTATCTCCCCATTGTCAGCCTGCTGCTCAACGCGCCGCTCTATGTGCTTGCCTTCGGCCTTGGCCGCGCTTTCTCGACACGCGAGGACGTTGCCGAGGATGAAGCAAGCCCACCGGCCTAGTCTTTCTCTGAAGCCGTGTGGCCGTTGGCGGGACAGAACGGCTTCAATCCGGACCGGAAAGGCTTTAGGCTCACCCGACTCTCATCTTATGGCCGGCTACCGGCCGCTCGAAACAGGATTTTGCCATGGCAATGGATGCCCACGACATCGAAAAACTGATCAAGGACGGCATTCCGGACGCCAAGGTGACGATTCGCGATCTCGCCGGCGACGGCGACCACTATGCGGCCGAGGTGGTGGCCGAGAGCTTTCGCGGCAAGAGCCGCGTCCAGCAGCACCAGATGGTCTATGACGCGCTGAAGGGCAATATGGGCGGCGTGTTGCACGCACTGGCGCTGCAGACCAGCGTTCCCGACTGACCCTTAGCGCTTGGCCCAACACGGCTCATCCTTTGCGCCATTTCAGCCACGGCGCGGCTAACGTCTTGTTTCGAGCAATCGTTGGGTTTATTTGAAGGGTATGTTTCGAGCCTGACTCCCACAGGCGGGAAAGGATATTCCATGAGCGGCATCAACGACTACATCGACAATGAAGTGAAGGGCAACGACGTCGTCCTTTTCATGAAGGGCACACCTGGTTTCCCGCAATGCGGATTTTCCGGCCAGGTCGTCCAGATCCTCGACTATATCGGCGCCGACTACAAAGGCGTGAACGTCCTGGACTCGGCTGAACTGCGCCAGGGCATCAAGGAATACTCCAACTGGCCGACGATCCCTCAGCTCTACGTCAAGGGAGAATTCGTCGGCGGTTGCGACATCGTGCGCGAGATGTTCCAGGCGGGCGAGCTGCAGACGTTCCTCGTCGAGAAGGGCGTCAGCGTCAAAGGCGCCGCCTGATTTCTGTTTTGTGCGTGCCCTAAATCGACGTTGATTTTCGGGCATCGAGCACCAGGCACCGGGGCAACCTCACCTCGGCAATTTTCATGTCCTGACCCCAGGAC
>NZ_RZRP01000926.1:0-2323 GCF_003997795.1 Mesorhizobium sp. M7A.F.Ca.US.005.03.2.1
CCCTGGAAGGTGATGTCACCATCGAAGGCGGCTGCGATCGGCGTGCCAACGGGAGCCGCCCAGTCGACGCCCTTGTGGATGCGAACGGTGCCGAGAATTGGATGCTTGCGTGGCCCGAAGGTGGATGTCATCACCCCGTTGACGGGCGTGACCATGCCGTTGGTGACCGTCAGCGAGCGGACCTGATCGTCACCGGTAACGCACGCAAACTGGCCCTCGCTCAGCTGGAAGACGAAACAGTCGAGGCTCTTTTCGGTGCCCTGCACGCCGACATACAGCACACGCCCGTCAGTCTCGCCCTTGCCGCGCGACGTTTGCGAGTAGATCAGCACAAGGCGCTGGTCCTCGCTGGCGAAGGCGTCCAGATCCTGCCCTCGCGATAGGTACATGATCGCTTCGCCGATCACGCCGGTTGGAACACTGTTGCGAGCCGCCGTCGAGTAGATCGCGTCGAGCAGGCGATACTGCCGCTTGTGCGTGCCTTCCCCCTGTGCGCCCGAATAGTTGAACAGATCTTCACGGACCCAGGGATCGACACCCGATACGAATGCGCCCGCCGCATTGCGTGTCAGCGTGCCGACAAAGACGTTCTTGGCGTAGATGGACACCTGCATCAGCGACATGGTCGTCGTCTCGCGCCTCGGCCTGAAACCACGCATGGCGATGACATAGCCCGGTTCCAGGCCGTCGCGGTTGAAAAGCGCCTTCAGCGCTTGCCCTGCCAGCTTGGCGTCCTCTGCGGAGAAATGCGCATCGAGCGCGACGCTGTCCAAAGAGCGGTCGTTGAGGATTTTCACGAACGTGTCTTCGGTCGCCTCGAACCGCTGATACTCATTCGAGACGGTTGCGACACTCGTGTTGTTTTCGATCTGCGTCTTCTGGAATGCGGGAAGGGCTGCATCGCCCGCATCGATGGTCTCGCCCCAGCCGGCTTCGGGATCATCGGCGTCCGCCCTTTGGTCGGGCGCTGCGGCTGGTTCCCCCTCTATCGGCGATGGCTCAAGATCATTCTGCAGATCACCGGATGGGGGGGCAGCAGTCTTTCGTTGCGCCTGGAAGAATGCAAAATCCTCTTGCGTCGACGGTATCGTTGTCATGAATTTTTCGCTCGCGCTAAGCATGACGTCAGACAGGATTTCGATCTGTGGAGAAACGCCGGCCTGGTTGAGTTCCGCCGGGCGCGGCATTGTCCGGCCTTTGGTTGCGGCGCTGGCATCGGGCGCCAGCGTGATCCACATCGGGTCCCCCGCCAGATCGATAATGGCTGGCACATACACGGATGCGTCCGCCGGCATATCGTCCGCCCCTTCGACCGCATGCAACTCCTCGTCTTCGTCTCCGAACGACCAATACTCGGCGGTGAGGTAGAAACCGGCGGCGATAGAGAGCAGCACAGCCACCGCGAGACCGGCAACAAGCCTGTGCCGAAGCGTGCGCCTGCGAAGGGCCGCGCGCGCCTGCTTTTTCTGCCTGAAGCTCGTGTCGATACCGTGCGTCACGGATTGCTTCCCGTAAGGAAGAAAGTCCACCGCGCCTGTTCGAGGGTATCGACTTCAAGAAATTGTGCCGCGATATGGCCGCGCTGCCAGCACTCGTCGATGCCGCGTATCGAAAAACGTCGCCGCTCAATGCACATTTCGGTCGATCCTGTGAGGATCGCATGACCAAACACGTCCGTTGCGTAGATGTAGATGTAGCGGTTCGTCAGTTCCTCACGAATGACGTTTACGCATTGATTGGCGCCGATGGTCCACCAGCCATCGGTCTGGTCCGCATTGTCGACCTTCTGGCCGACGGCGAGATTGACGACATCCAGAGTCTGATTGCAGACCGTGAACTCGGCGCGCGCTTCGCTGGATGACAGCACGGCCAACAGGGCCGCCCCCCCCATGACCGCAAGCCTCATGCTGCCACGCAGGGCAGGGGCCCGAACCGGATCAAACTGCCTTATCGGCGGGTCAGAGCGGCTGAGTTGCATCGGGCGCCCATGCTATCCGCCGAGCCGGAAATACTGGGCGGTGGCAGAGAATTGAGACCCGTCGGTCTCGATTTCTTCGAGAATCTTGGGGAGCAGCACCGAGGCTGGCATGGGCGTGGAGAACGCGGCTGCCTGGATGTCCTGAGGGCCCGTGATCACCATTATGATCTGCGGCACCGCCTTTCCGGCGGCTTTGTCGGCGGCCCCGAGACCAATCGGGATGCTGAAAGTAGCCTTGCCGGGTTCTACGACGATGCGGTCGTCGAGATTGAACACCATGCCTTTATGGTCGATCAACAGCACGCTGGACCTGAGCCCGCCACGCGTCACCAGCGTTCCGCTGAT
>NZ_RZRP01000927.1:0-2322 GCF_003997795.1 Mesorhizobium sp. M7A.F.Ca.US.005.03.2.1
GTCTGGACACGCGCCTGCGCGGTCTGGACACGCGCCTGCGCGGTCTGGACACGCGCCTGCGCGGTCTGGACTAACGGGTTCCGATCGGGCAGGAGTTCGCCCATGCGCAAGCTTCTCGTCATCGGCATCGGCGCCGGCAATCCCGACCACATGACCGTTCAGGCCATATCAGGCCTGAACCAGGCGGATGTGCTGTTCATTCCCGACAAGGGCGCGAAAAAAAATGAATTGGCCGAACTGCGCCGTCAGATCTGCGACCGCTTCGTCACCAATCCGAAGTCGCGGCGCGTCGAATTCGACGTGCCGGTGCGCGACCTCCCGGTAGAAGATGGTCCGGCGCCCTCCTACCGCTCGACCGTCGATGACTGGCATCAAGCCATCGCCGCCATTTACGAAGGCCTGATCCGCGACGAGATTGCAGGCGACGGCTGCGGCGCCTTCCTGATCTGGGGCGACCCTTCGCTCTATGACAGCGCGTTGCGCATCCTTGAGCGCGTGCGCCTGCGAGGCGATGTGGCGTTCGAGCTTGAGGTCATCCCCGGCATCACCGCCGTCCAGGCACTTGCCGCCAGCCACAAGATGGCGCTGAACCGCATCGGCGATTCCGTCCTCATTACCACCGGCCGCCGCCTGACCGAAGAAGGCATGCCGGACAATGCCGGCAGCGCGGTCGTCCTGCTGGACGGCAAATGCGCCTTCAACACGCTGGCCGACAAGGATGTCGTCATCCATTGGGGCGCCTACCTCGGAACGGAAGACGAGATCACTCTCTCCGGCAGGATCGGTGACATCGGCGCAAAGATCGAAAAAGTTCGAGAGGAAGCCCGTCGGCGGAAGGGCTGGATCATGGACAGCTATTTGCTGCGCAAGCCCTAATAGGAAGGCAATAGGGGAGTAAGGCAATAGGGCAGTAGGTGAATGACGTTTTGTGTTGGAAGACAGCACGCGAATGCCGCCCTACTGCCCTACTGCCCTACTGCCCTACTGCCCTACTGCCCTACTGCCCTACTGCCCTACTGCCCTACTGCCCTACTCCCTCACCCAGCCTCAATCTCCGCCTGCAACGCCTCCATATGCGTCGCTGCCGCGGCCGCCGCCGCGCGCTCGATGGCGCGGAAGCGGCTGACCACTGCCAGGCCGACCGCCGTCAACTGTGCGCCGCCGCCCTTGCGGCCGCCGGTCTGTGCCGCCACCAGCGGCTTGCCGAATACCCGGTTCATGTCCTCGACCAGGTCCCAGGCGTGCTTATAGGACATCTCCATGCCGCGCGCGGCGGCCGAGATGGAGCCGAAGGCGGCGATCTGTTCCAGGAGTTCGATCTTGCCCGGCCCGACGCGCCCGTCGGGATCGAGATTTATCCGCAAGCTCAGCGACGGCATCTTTGCTCTCCGCGGTCACATCCCAACGTCATACTAGAAGCTCCCTGGCGAAACCGCTATTCCAAAAAGACATAGCGGGATCATCCATCCGTCTCGGCGGGCAGGCCGGCGCCGGTGTTCGCCCGATCGAAGCTCACCGTCTTGATCACCGCGAAAACCTTGCCGCCAAGATGAAGCTTCAGCGCCTGCCGCGACTGTTCGGTGATGCGGGCAAGCACGGTTGCGCCATTGCAGTCGATACCGACCTCGACCGCCGGTCCCTCGCCGGGGCTCATCGCGGTAATGGTTCCCGGCAGGATGTTGAGCGCGCTGAGACCCCTCGGCTTTTCGGTGGCGATCATCACATCGCGTGCGCGGATACGGATGCGCACCGGCGTACCTGTCTTCATCGCCAGCTGTGGCACCCGGAGCTCGCCCGCAGCCGAGCCGAGCACGGTCATGCCGAAACTCTCGTCGTGATGCAGCACCTTGGTGTCCAGCACGGCGCCGCCCTCGCCGCGCTCCTCCGCCGGCAACAGGTCGAGCCTTTGCATCACCGCCTCGGTCGGCCCGCTGGCAACGACATTGCCCTGCGCCAGCATCACCACGTCGCTGGCCAGCCGCGCCACTTCGGCGACCGAATGACTGACATAGACGATCGGGATTTTGATCTCGTCGCGCAGCCTTTCGACATAGGGCAGGATTTCGGCCTTGCGCGCCTCGTCGAGCGAGGCCAGCGGTTCGTCCATGAGCAGCAGTCTGGGGCTGGCAAGCAATGCCCGGCCGATCGCCACACGCTGTTTCTCGCCACCTGAGAGCTTTGCCGGCCGCCTGTTCATGAGCGGCCCGATGCCGAGCAGGTCGACGACGGCATCGATATCGGCGTAGCGCTCCGCCGGCGGCGTGAACCAGCGGCCGTAGCGAAGATTGCCGGCAACGCTCAAATGCGGAAACAGCCTTGCGT
>NZ_RZRP01000928.1:0-2322 GCF_003997795.1 Mesorhizobium sp. M7A.F.Ca.US.005.03.2.1
GATCTGGATCAGGCCGCCCGCGTCGACGCGGCCGGCCTGATCCAGATCGGCCCGGAAAGTGCGGGCGCCAATCCCGGCCCGATCTGCTACGGGCGCGGCGGCCTCGAGCCGACCATCACCGACGCCAATCTGGTGCTCGGCCGGCTGGCGCCGAAGAAGCTGCTGGCAGTCGAAAACCCGGTCACATCAGAGCGCGTCACCGGCATCTTCGAGGAGAAAATCGGCAAGCCGACCGGCCTTTCCGGCGTCGAGGCGGCGGGCGCGGTGCTGCGGCTCGGCAACATGAAGATGGCCGGCGCCATCCGCATGGTCTCGGTGTCACGCGGTCATGACCCCCGCGATTTCGCGCTGTTCGCCTTCGGCGGCGCCGGGCCGCTGCATGCGACTGCCCTGGCGCGCGAACTCGGCCTGCCCAAGGTGTTGGTGCCGGCGCGTCCAGGCATCACCAACGCGCTCGGCTGCGTCGTTGCCGACCTGCGCCACGACTTCGTCAACACCATCAACCAGCCGGTGTCGGTGCTCGACGAAACGCATCTTCACGCGGTATTGGAACGGCACCGAAACGAAGGCGAGGAACTGATCGGCAAGGAAGCGGTAAAGCCGGAGACGATCCGCGTCACCCACTCCGCCGACATGCAGTTCGTCGGCCAGACCCACATCATCAACGTGGCGCTGCCGTCCTCCTCGGTGACCCGGGCAACGCTGCAGCAGCTTTTCGAAAAGGCCTATTTCGCCCGCTTCAAGGTCGAGCTGCCGGAAATCCGAGCCAATCTCGTCAATCTCAATACATCGGTCACCGGCGTGCGTCTGGCGATCGATCTGTCGCGCCTGATCGATCCGGCGGGGCGCGCAGCAACGCTGGACGAGGCGCGGCGCGAAATCCGGCCGGTCTGGTATGCCGGCCGTTGGCACGACACGCCCGTATATGCGCGTGAAAAGCTGCCGCTCGATGCTATCATCGAAGGCCCGGCGATCCTCGAACAGATGGATGCCACCACCGTGCTCGAACCCGGCGACCGCGCACGCAGCGACGCTGACGGCAACATCATCATCGACATTGGCGAGGCCTGATATGGCAAAGCTCGACGCCATCACCCTTTCGGTCCTCCAGGCGGCCCTGCAGCAGGTCTGCGACGAGATGGACCTTACGTTCTCTCGCGCCGCTTTCTCGCCGGTCATCGCCGAGGCCAATGACCGTTCCGACGGAATCTATTCGGCTGTCGACGGTTCGCTGATCGCGCAAGGCAGCCAGGGCCTGCCGGTGTTCGTCGGTGTCATGCAGTATTCGACCAGGACGGTGATCGAGATGATCGCCGACGGCCGTTGCCTGCCGCCGGAACCAGGCGACATCTACGTCGTCAACGACCCCTATCTCGGCGGCACCCATCTGATGGATGTGCGCTTCGCCATGCCGGTCTACCGGGACGGCAAGATTTTCTGCTGGCTATCCAACACCGGCCATTGGCCCGACATTGGCGGCTCGGTGCCGGGCGGATTTTCAGCCTCGGCGACTGCCGTGGAGCAGGAAGGCCTGCGACTGCCGCCCGTAAAACTGTTCAAGAAGGGCGTGCTCGATCCGGAAATCTACGCCATCATCTGCTCCAACATCCGCGTCGCCGACCAGCGCATCGGCGATATCAGGGCCCAGGCCGCCGCACTGCTGATCGGCCAGGATCGGCTGAATGGAATCCTGGATCGTTACGGTGACGAAACTGTTGTCGCGGCGATCGCCGAACTGCGCCGCCGTGCCGCCGAACAGATGCGCGCCAACATCTCAGCCATTCCCGACGGCACCTACCATTCCAAGGCGTTTGTCGATTCCGATGGGGTGGTCAACGAGCCGCTGATCATCGCGCTCGGCGTCGAAAAACAGGGCGACACGCTGACCTTCGATTTCACCGGCTCGTCAAAGCCCTGCGCCGGGCCGATGAACAGCGTGCTGGCGACGACCCTATCCTCGGTCTATCTCGCCATGCGCCACATTTTCCCGGATGTGCCGATCAGCGCCGGCGCGTTTGAACCCCTGATCGTCAAGCGGCCGGAAGGCACGTTCCTCGACGCCAAATATCCGCGGCCCGTCTCGGGCTGCGCCGCCGAGGTGTCGCAGCGCATCGCCGAGGCGGTGTTCGCGGCGATGGTGCAGGCGCTGCCGGACAAGGTGACCGCCGCACCCGCCGGTTCCAGCGGCAATTTCGCACTCGGCGGCAACGACCCGGCACGCGGCCGCGACTACGTCATGTACCAGATCTCCGGCGGCGGTTATGGCGGCAATTCAGGCCATGACGGCCCTCCCAATGGCTGCTCGACCATCGGCATCTCCCA
>NZ_RZRP01000929.1:0-2311 GCF_003997795.1 Mesorhizobium sp. M7A.F.Ca.US.005.03.2.1
CTGCACGGGCAGGGCGGCAGCCGCAAGCAAGGCGTCGACGACTTCACCTTCGGCGGCAATTTCAACCGGCTCAAGAACCTGATGGCCAGCAATGGCGGCCTCTACCTTAGCCCGGATTTTACCGATTTCGGCGACAAGGGAGCAGCGCAGGTGGCAGCGCTGATCGGTCACTATGCCGACCGGTCGCCAGGCGCGAAGATCTTCGTTGCCTGCGGATCGATGGGTGGTGCGCTGTGCTGGAAGCTTGCCGCGCGCAAGGACATGGGCGGCCGCATCAACGGCCTGCTGCTGCTCGGCTCGCTATGGGATGAGAGCTTTTTCACCAGCCCAGCATTCAAGCGCCGTGTGCCGGTCTTTTTCGGCCAGGGCAGTCACGACGTGGTCTTCCCAGTGGCAAATCAGGAGGCATTCTTTCGCTCGATCCTGGCCAAATCGAAGACTTACCCGACCCGTTTCGTTCGTTTCGAGACCGGCACCCATGGCACCCCGATCCGCATGACCGACTGGCGCGGCACGCTCAACTGGATGCTGTCGAAGTCGCCCTGACAGGCTGCCTGCAAGCCCGTGTGACGCTCAAGGCGCAGTGTTGTAGTCGACGACAGTCTCGGGATTTTGCTCGCCGTCATATGATGCATCGACGTCGTACTGGACCAGCGAGAAATTGCCGTTGCGGAACAGATACGTGCCGGCGTCGGAAGCATCGCCGACCCCGCGCCACTTGTTGAACGTGGTGATCGTCTGGGTGGCCTCGTCATAGTCGGAATTGACCGCCCAGCCGGACGTCTGGAAACCGACGATGCTCATGCCCAGCAATTTGCCGTTGCTGTCATTGTTCTCGTAGCGGATGTCCATCTTGGGTTCGGCGAATTGCAATTGCTGCACGGCCGATGTCTCGTCGGTCATATAATAGACCGAGCTTTCATTGTAGGCGGCGGCCGAGCAGGAAAAATGGAACAGCCGCGTCTCCTTGTCGGGGTCGCCGGGCTGCGCATCCTTGTCCTTGTATTTGATTGAAAAGACCGTTGGCTCGTCGGCCAGGAACTGTTTGTCGCACTGGCCGCCATAGGTTGCCAGAAACGCCTTCTTTGCCTGCTCCAGCGCAGTGTCCTTCTTCGGTGGCGGCGGCCCGTCGCCGCAGCTTGGCGGCAGCGCCTCCTCGAAATCGGCGGTGGAGGGTTTCAGTGCCCCATTCTCGATGTGGATCGGATCGAAGGGTGGCTCCGCCTGGATCTGGGCATTCACCTGGCGCAGCGTGTAGCAGCCGGCAAAAACCTTTTCGCCGCCGCTCTTGTCGGTGGCGCGGATGGCGACGGGCACGTTGTAGAAAATGCTGCCGGCCGCACCTTCGTCGGAAACCGCCCCGGTCAAGACCTCGACCTTGTCGGTGCCGTCATAGCCCTTGACGAAACTGTCGAAATCCTTTGCCGGTTTTGTATCGCCGAAATACCCCCAGGCGCGGGCGAATTCGTGCCGGGTGATGGCGCTGTAGAGCGAACGAACAACAGCATCGGCGCTCGACCGGTCGTCGACATAGGGCGCTTCGGGGGCATCTTCGGCTGCCAAGGTCGTTTGACCGATCGGGGCCAGGGAGAGAAAGGCAGTCGCTGCGAAAAGGGCGCATCTCATCGGGAACCTCCGCTCGATAAGAGGATTCTACGACGGCGATTGCGGCAACGTGGTGACGCGGCGTCGGCGGCCTTGAAAAATCCTGCACGAAGGCGCTACGTCGCGTCCGCCGGCGCTGGGCCGGGCAGGAGATTTGACGTGACGATATCGATGTATGAGGCATCCGTGCCGGTGTTTTCGGCTAGGCTGAAAGCGCTTTCCAATGTGCTTGCGACCGCCGAACAGAATGCGCTGGACCGCAAGATAGACCCGCAGGTTTTTCTGACGGCGCGGCTGGCGCCGGACATGTTCGCCTTGACCAGGCAGGTGCAGATCGCCACCGATCATGCCAAGGGCGCGCCGTCACGGCTCGCCGGCCGCGAAGTGCCGAAATACGAGGACAATGAGGCGAGTTTTGCCGATGTCCAGGCTCGCATCACGAAGACGCTCGACCTTCTCGCGACATTTTCGGCTGCCGAATTCGACGGCTCCGATGACAAGATCATCGAGCTGAAGCTTGGTGGACGCGAAAGCTCGATGCCCGGCCTGCAGTATCTGCTGCATGTGGCCATGCCCAACTTCTATTTCCATCTCACCACGGCTTACGACATCCTTCGCCACAATGGCGTACCGTTGGGCAAGGCGACGTTCCTGGGATCGCGCTAAGGAATTGAATTTTTTGGAGGTGTCCCGGACCGATCCGGGA
>NZ_RZRP01000092.1:0-11992 GCF_003997795.1 Mesorhizobium sp. M7A.F.Ca.US.005.03.2.1
TTCGCGCACCTTGTTGCGGCCGCCGAAGCCGCGCCAACGCGCGATCGGCAGCATGAACTCCAGCCCGGCGCGGTCGGCGATCTGGGCTGCGGTCACATTGTCCCGCCAGCTCGCCGCCCAGCGCTCCGGCACATCGGTGATGGCAAGCCCGCCATCGGCATTGGTCGAAAAGACGCCAAGCTTCAGTCTGTTCGAGCCGTGCAAAGGGTGTGGTTTGTTCACGTCGCTGCCTCCCGGCGAAGATCGCACGCTAGGCCCGCGCGGAAATATTTCAAGCCTGAAATAGCTTGGCGTCACCATCGCTCGCGGGTATCGGTTCCAGCGGGCCGCACCATGTCCGCCACGCAACGGACACCGCAGCTTTTTAAGCTTAAAACTTTCGCCTTGAAAAGCGCCGCACTTTGGATAAGCATTCCGGAGTCGATGGCGATTGCCGTGCCGGACGGGCTTGCCGGCCAGTCCATCGAGCAGACCAGTCCATCGTGCCGGCCAGCCATCGTGGGTGCTCCGGGTGGGAGTCTCAGTTCTTGTCGTTCATACTGCCCCAGTCATCATCCAACACGCGCCATGCCTTCGATGACGTGCGCGCGGATTCGCGGTCTGCAACACACAACATCGCCGCCGCGACCGCATGGTCGCTGCCATAAATTGACGCCCTGCGTGAAGCGGGGCGGCAAAAAAACCGTGCGGGAGCAACCCGCCCGATCAACAACAGAGGGAACACAAATGAGCTTCACGCGTCGCAAATTGCTTCTTCTCGCCGCCGCCATCGGCATCGCCGCCGGCCCCGCCACCGCCTATGCCGCCGACATGCTCAATGTCGGCGCCTACCCGACCAACCCGCCCTTCGAATTCAAGAACGAGAGCGGCACTTTCGAAGGCTTCGAGGTCGACATCGTCAACGAAGCCGCCAAGCGCATCGGCATGACCACCGACATCGCCGATCTCGGTTTCCAGGCGCTGTTTGCCGCCACCACCTCGAAGCGCATCGACGTCGCCATCTCGTCGATCACCATCACGGCGGAGCGGCTGAAGTCACAGTCGTTCACGCAGCCCTATTATGATTCCGATATGGGCATCGCCACCAAGGCCGACAGCCCGATCAAGGCCGAGGCCGACCTCAAGGGCAAGATCATCGGCGTGCTGTCCGGTTCGACCGGCGAAACCTGGGTCAAGGCGCATCAGGAAGCCGACGGCTTCAGCGACGTGAAGGGCTACGACACGCAGCAGAACCTGCTGCTCGACCTCAGCGCCGGCCGCGTCGATGCGGCAGTCAGCGACATTCCGGGCATGGAATATTCCTTCACCAAGATGAAGGACCTGGTGGTCAAGGAGCGCATCAAGACCGGTGAGCAATACGGCCTGATGATGACCAAGGACCACCCGCTGCTCGGCAAGCTGAACGATGCGCTGAGCGCGATGAAGAAGGACGGCACGCTGGCCGCCATCCACAAGAAGTGGTTCGGCAGCGACGCGCCCGCCGACTCTTCGACCATGAAGGAAATGCCGCTGCCGAAGGCCTGAGCTGAAAGCTGCGGTAACATCGTGCCGGCTTTCCAGGCCGGCACGATTCTTTCACGCCTGGCCGCCGGCTTCTGCCGCAGATCTCCTGCCCTCGGCGGGCCCATCGAGTTTAACGTGAGCATTCTTTGCTCTGGGGTTCGGGAACGCTCCCATGTCGCTGATCGACACCTTCTTCAACCCCGACGTCATCATGTCCAGCCTGCCGGCGCTGCTGCGCGGCTTCCTGAACACGCTGCTGCTCGGCATTTTGAGCATCGGCATCGGCATCCCCATCGGCCTGGGGATCAGCCTGGTGCGGCTCTATGCGCCGAAGCCGCTGCGCTGGCTCGCGGTCGGCTACACCGACATCTTCCGCGCCCTGCCGGTGCTGGTCGTGCTGATCCTGATCTACTATGCGCTGCCCTTCCTCGGCATACGCCTGTCGTCCTGGGCATCGGCGGTGACAGCCTTCGCCTTCATCATGTCGGCCTACTCGGCCGAGGTGTTCCGCTCCGGCATCGAAAGCATTCCGCGTGGCCAGTTCGAGGCGTCGCAGGCGCTTGGCCTGCCGTTCCTCCTGACCTTGCGCAAGGTGGTGCTGCCGCAAGCGATCCGCGTCGTCATCCCGCCGATGACCAGCAACTGCGTCTCGATGTTCAAGGACACCTCGCTCGCCTCCACCGTGGCGCTGCCGGAACTCTTGAAGGAAGCGACCAACGCGCAGTCGCTCTACGCCAACCCATCGCCGCTGATCGGCGCCGCGCTTGTCTATCTCATCTTCCTCTGGCCGATGGTCCGCCTCGTCAGCCTGCTCGAAGAGCGCTTCAAGACCGAAAAGAAGCGCTGACCTCGCCAACCGATCCCACCCCGTCCAAGCCCTCCGCAGGAGCCTACCCGTGAATAAGCATCAAACCGACAATGCGAATGCCACCGCGTTCCCCGTCGACACCATCCGCGCCATGTTTCCAGCCTTGCAGCGGGCCGGCGATTTCATCTTTTTGGACAACGCCGCCGGCGCGCAGATCCCGCAGAGCGTGCTCGACGCGGTGACCAATCATCTGGTTTCGCACAATGTGCAGCGTGGCGGCCGCTATGGCCGCAGCGTCACCGTCGACCAATCGGTCGCCGATGCCCGGACAAGCGTCGCTCTGCTCATCAACGCCTACAGCCCGGCGGAAATCTGCTTCGGCATGAATGCCACCTCGTTCATCCGCCTGGTCAGCCTCGGCATCGGCCAGATGCTGCAAGAGCGCGACGAGATCGTCGTCACCGACATGGACCATGACGCCAACATCGCGACTTGGCTGGCGCTGGAGTCGGCCGGTGCGAAATTCAAATGGTGGCGGATGCGTGAGGACGGCAATCTGCATGTCGACGATCTGCGTCCGCTGGTTTCGGACCGCACCCGCCTGATCGCCTGCACGGTCACGGCGCACTCGATCGGCTCGATCGTCGATGTCGCTTCGGTGGCCAAGATCGCGCATGCGGCCGGCGCCGAAGTGTTCCTCGACTGCGTGCATTACGGGCCGCATGGACTGATCGACGTGCAGGCCTGGGACTGCGACTATCTCGTCTGCTCCGGCTACAAGAATTTCTCGCCGCATATGGGCTTCCTGTGGGGCCGTTTCGAGACGCTGAAGCGGCTGCCGACCTTCCGCGAGGATTTCATCCCCGACGAGCCGCCCTACAAGGTCGAGGCCGGCACCTTCATCTACGAGAACGTCTCCGGCATGGATGCCGCCGTGCAATACCTGGAACTGATAGGCCGCAATCTGGCGCCGTCCAACAACCGTTCGCGGCGCGACAACATCGTTGCCGGCATGGGCGCCATCCGCGACTACGAGCTGGTGCTGGCGCGTGAGATGCTGGCCGTGCTGAAAGGTTGCGGGGCAACCATCTACGGCGTCGCCGACGAGGCCCGCATCACCGAGCGCGTGCCGACCTTCTGCTTCAACATCGGCAAACTATCGCCGCAGCGGGTCGTCGAGGAAATGGCCGAGATGCAGATCGGCATCCGCGACGGCCACATGTACGCGCCACGGCTGATGAAGCGTCTCAACCTCTCGATGGACAGCGGCGCCATCCGTGCCTCGCTGGTCCACTACAACACGGTCGAGGAAGTCCGGCGCTTCGGCGAGGCGCTGCGCGCCATCATCGCCAAGCTGTCGTGAGAGGCGGCCTCTCCAGCGTCGTCATCCATGGGCGGAACAAGGGAGCGTAGCGACGCAGTGCAGACCCGAGGATGACGAAGAGACGTTAAGCCGCTTTCTTCTTCGCCAGCCTCGCCTTGATCGACGCGACGTCGGCGCGCGGTGTCGCCGCGAACAGCGTCCGGGTGTAGCTGTGCTTGGGATCGGCAAAGACCTCGTCGCGCGAGCCGTATTCCACCGCCTCGCCGAAATACATCACCATCACATCGTCGGCGATGTAACGCACCACGGACAGATCGTGGCTGATGAAGACATAGGTCAGCTGGAACTCATCCTGCAGGTCGGCAAGCAGGTTGAGCACCTGCGCCTGCACCGACAGATCGAGCGCCGAGACCGGCTCGTCGAGCACCAGCAGGCTCGGGTTCAGCATCAGCGCGCGGGCAATGGCGATGCGCTGACGCTGGCCGCCGGAAAACATATGCGGATAGCGATTGTAGTGCTCGTGGCCGAGGCCAACCTTCTTCAACATCTTCATCGCAAGGTCGCGCCGCTCGGACGCCGGCTTGTCGGTGTTGATCAAAAGCGGCTCGCCCAGCACGTCGCCGATCTTCTGGCGCGGATTGAGCGATCCGTAGGGGTTCTGGAAGACGATCTGCACCTTGCGGCGCATCTCCTTGGTCAATCCGCCCTTGGCGATGTCGACCTTGTTGCCGTCGATGAACAATTCGCCCGATGTCGCCGGATCGATCAGCGTGATGATGCGGGCAAGCGTTGACTTGCCGCAGCCGCTTTCGCCGACAATGGCCAGCGTCTTGCCCTTGTCGACCTTGAACGAGACCCCCTTGACCGCGTGCACGGTACGCGGCCCGGTGAACAGGCCGCCGCCGATGTGGTAGTCGCGGACGATGTTCTTGCCTTCGAGAACCGTGGTGCTCATCAGGTGGCTCCCGCAGCAGAAGGCGCCGGCTCGAACATCATGTCGGAAACGGTCGGAAGCCGGTCGCCGACGGCGTTCTCCGGCAAGGCCGACAACAGCGCCCGCGTGTAATTGCTCTTTGGCGATTCAAACAGCGACAGCACGTCGGCCTCTTCCATCTTGCGGCCCTTGTACTGGACGATGACGCGGTCGGCGGTCTCGGCCACCACGCCCATATTGTGGGTGATCATGATCAGGCCCATGCCGTATTTGGCCTGCAGCGAAACCAGCAGATCGAGGATCTGCTTCTGGATGGTGACGTCGAGCGCCGTGGTCGGCTCGTCGGCGATCAGCAGTTTCGGATTGCAGGCAATGGCGATGGCGATCATGACGCGCTGGCACTGGCCGCCCGACATCTGGTGCGGGAAGGAACTCAGCCGCTCTTCAGGGTCGGCGATGCCGACCAGCTTCATCAGTTCGATGGCACGCGCCCGGCGCTGGGCGCGGTCCATGCCCATGTGGAAGCGCAACACCTCCTCGATCTGGAACCCGACGGTGAAGCACGGATTGAGGCTGGCGATCGGCTCCTGGAAGATCATCGAGATGTCCTTGCCGACGATCTTGCGCCGTTCGGACGGGCTGAGCTTCAGCAGATCGACGCCGTCGAAGGCCATGCGGTCGGCCTTGACGGTTGCCGTGTTGGGCAACAGCCCCATCACCGCCAGCATCGACACCGACTTGCCGGAGCCGGACTCGCCGACGATCGCCAGCACTTCGCGCGGCTCGATCGACAGGTCGATACCTTGCACGGCCATGAACGGTCCGGCCGCGGTGTCGAAGGAAACGGTGAGGTTCTTGATCTCGAGCAGAGGCATGCTCAGGACCTCTTCAGCTTGGGGTCGAGCGCGTCGCGCAGACCGTCGCCGATCAGGTTGATGGCAAAGACGGTGATCAGGATGGCGAGGCCAGGGAAGGTCACCACCCACCAGGCGCGCAGGATGAACTCGCGCGCTTCGGCCAGCATGGTGCCCCATTCCGGCGTCGGCGGCTGCGCGCCCATGCCGAGGAAGCCAAGGGCCGCCGCCTCGAGGATGGCGTTGGAGAAGGACAGCGTCGCCTGCACGATCAACGGCGCGATGCAGTTTGGCAGGATGGTGACCAGCATCAGCCTGAGATGGCTGGCGCCGGCGACCTTGGCCGAGACGACATATTCGCGGGTCTTTTCGGCCATCACGGCGGCGCGGGTGAGCCGGGCGAAATGCGGCTGCAGCACGAAGGCGATGGCGATCATGGCGTTGACGAGGCCGGGGCCAAGCACCGCGACCAGCACCAGGGCCAAGAGCAGCGACGGGAAGGCCAGGATGATGTCCATGATGCGCATGATCAGCGTGTCGACCCAGCCGCGGCAGTAGCCGGCGAGCAGGCCGAGGATGACGCCTGAAATCAGCGCTGACGTGACAACGACGAAGCCGATGGCGAGCGAGAAGCGCGAGCCGTAGATCAGGCGCGACAGCATATCGCGGCCGACGGCGTCGGTGCCGAGCAGGAACTGCGCATTGCCGCCCTCCTGCCAGGCCGGCGGCGGCAGGAAGAAGTCGCGGAACTGATCGTCCGGCGAATGCGGCGCCAGCAGCGGCGCGAAGATGGCGATCAGGATCAGCAGCGCGAAGACGAAGAGCCCGATCACCGCGCCCTTGTTGACGGAGAAGTAATGCCAGAACTCGCCGAACATCTGCAACCTGGCGTCCTGCGGCTTGACGACGGTCGCGGCTTCGATGGTGGCGGGGCCTTCATTGCTCATGTCAGTTGGCCCGGATGCGTGGGTTGATGACGGCGTAGAGCACGTCGACGATGAGGTTCACCGACATGACGATCAACGCGATCAAAAGCAACCCGCCCTGCACGGTGAAATAGTCGCGCTTGGAAATGGCGTCGATCATCCATTTGCCGATGCCGGGCCAGGAGAAGATGCTCTCGGTCAGGATGGCGCCGGTGAGCAGCGTGCCGACCTGCAGGCCGATGGTGGTGACGACCGGGATCAGCGCGTTGCGGAAGGCGTGCAGGCCGATGACCCTACGCGGCGCCAGGCCCTTGGCGCGCGCGGTGCGGACATAGTCCTCACCCAGCACCTCGAGCATCGCCGAGCGCGTCTGCCTCGCGATGACGGCGAGCGGAATGGTGCCGAGCACGATGGTCGGCAAGATCAGGTGCGACAGCGCCGAACGGAAGGCGCCCTTCTGGCCCGAGATCAGGGAATCGATGGTCATGAAGCCGGTCACCGGCTTGAAGAAGTAGAGGAGGTCGATGCGGCCTGAAACCGGCGTCCAGTGCAGCATGCCGGAGAACACGATGATCAGCAGCAGACCCCACCAGAAGATCGGCATGGAATAGCCGGCCAGCGCCGTGCCCATGGTCAGTTGGTCGAACCAGGAGCCGCGGCGGATGGCAGCGAAAATGCCGGCGGCCACACCCAGGATGACGGCAAAGATCATGGCGAAGATGGCGAGCTCGACCGTTGCCGGAAAGCGGACCAGGAAGTCCTTGAGCACCGGTGTCTTGGTGGAAAACGAGGTGCCGAAATCACCGCCGAGGATGTTCGTCAGATAGGTCAGATATTGTTGCCAGATCGGCAGGTCGAAACCGAACTGGTGCATGAGCGCCGTGTGGCGTTCGGGCGACAGGCCGCGTTCGCCCGCAAGCACCAGCACCGGATCACCGGGCAGGATGCGCACGAAGCCAAAGGCGAGGATGGTTATCCCGATGAAGGTCGGGATGATGAGGGCGAGCTTGCCGAGGATATAACGCAGCATGGCGGGCGAGTGGGGGCGTCACCACATGGTGGCGCCCCCGTTTCGCAACCTTATTCGGCGATATCGACGCCGTCGAAGCGGTGGATACCGAGCGGATCCATCGCAAAGCCGGTGACGGTCTTCTGCATCGGCATGAACACCTTGGAGTGAGCGAGCGTCGCCCAGGGTGCCTGTTCCTTGAAGATGACCTGTGCCTGTTCATAGAGCTTGGTGCGCTCGGCCTGGTCCGAAACGGTCTTGGCCTTGTTGATGAGCGCATCGAAGTCCTTGTTGCACCATTCCGCGCGGTTGTTCGAACCGACGGAAGCGCAGCTCAGGAGCACGCCGAGGAAGTTGTCCGGATCGCCATTGTCGCCGGTCCAGCCGACAATGACGGCGCCGTCGTGATCGACCGCGGAAGCGCGCTTGAGGTATTCACCCCAATCGTAGCTGACGATCTCGACGGTGACGCCGACCTTGGCGAAGTCCGCCTGGATCAATTCGGCGGTGCGGCGCGCGTTCGGCATGTAGGGGCGCGACACCGGCATGGCCCAGACGTTCATCTTGAGGTCCTTGACGCCGGCCTCTTCAAGCAGCTTCTTGGCTGCATCCGGATCGTACGGATCGTCCTTCACTTCCTTGTTGTAGGACCACATGGTCGGCGGGATCGGGTTGACCGCCACCTGGCCGGCACCCTGGAAGACCGCGTCGATGATGGCCTTCTTGTTGATGGCCATGTTGAGCGCCTTGCGCACGCGCACGTCGTCGAACGGCTTCTGCTGGGTGTTGTACATCAGCGCGCCGACATTGAGGCCTTCCTGCTCCTCGACCTTCAGGTTCGCATCGGCCTGCAGGCCGGCGATGTCGGCCGGTGCCGGGTACGACATGATGTTGCATTCGCCGGCCTTGAGCTTCTGTGCGCGCACGGCCGGATCGGTGGTGATGGCGAAGACCAGATCGTCGATCTTCTGCTTGCCGCCCCAATAGTCCGGGTTGGCCTTGTAGCGGATGGCGGCGTCGGTCTGGTAGTCGACGAAGATGAACGGGCCGGTGCCGATCGGCTTCTGGTTGAACAGCTCAGGCGTCTTGTCGGCCTGCAGCTTGTCGGCATATTCCTTGGAGACGACGGAGGCAAAATCCATGCCCAGCGTCGGAATGAAGGTGATCGCCGGCTCCTTGAGGGTGAACTTCACCGTCAGGTCATCGACCTTCTCGACCTTGGTGATGTTGTCGCCGAACTGGTCATTGTAATACTGGTAGGCAATGCCCGGAATGTACTGGAACCAGGGACCGTTCTTGTCGACCTGACGTTCGAACGAGAACACCACGTCGTCGGCGTTGAAGTCGCGCGTCGGGGTGAAATAGTCGGTGGCGGCGAACTTGACGCCCTTGCGCAGCTTGAAGACATATTCCTTCCCATCGTCGGAGATCGTCCAGCTTTCGGCCAGGCCCGGCGAGGTCGTCGTCTTGCCGTGATCGAATTCGACGAGGCGGTTGAAGACGGTGCGCGAGGACGCGTCGAACGTCTGGCCTGCGGTATACGGCGCCGGATCGAAACCTTCCGGCGAAGCTTCCGCGCAGTAGACCAGAGTTTTCGCATTGGCCATGCCGCCCAGGACGCTTGCAGCCAGCAACGCGGCTGCAAAAGTCAGCTTCTTATTCATTGAGCACTCCCTGATGTTCTTCCAAGCCCCTCTATCAGGCTCGCGAAGCGCGCATATAAGCACCGTTTTTCCGGCTTTGGAACACCCCGTTTGCTTACCCCGCGGGAAGCAGGAAAAAAATCCGCAACTTTGCCAAATTGCAGAAAAAATTAGCCGTTTCTTCCGTTCACGAGATTATTAACAGCCGAATTTTTTTATTGATCGCCAGGCTGACGATATAAATGTTCCCGGCGCTTCCGAGCGGCCGTGGGATGCGTCAGGACACCGCCTGGAGCGCTGGCGGCGGCAAAGACTTTCGACGGCAAATCTTTCGCCGCGTTGCCGCAAGGGCAAGACTTGCACGCTCACCAAGGGAGGCAATACATAGGGTGTAGCGGCCGCAGCGGAGGGCGCCCTTGCCAATTCAGGGGCGAGTGCGGCACGGATGAACAAGACTTGTCCAGGGAGGAACGGTTGGCAAAAGCATCAAGGACGACGGCGCCGGTGAAAGCGGGAGCCAAGGCGCCGTCGAAAGCAGCCGGTACTGCCAAGCCGAAAGCACCCGTTGCCAAAGCCGCCAAGCCGAAGGCGGCCGCGGCACCTGTAAGGGCAAGCACAAAGCCGGCGGTGAAAGCCCCGGCCAAGGCTGCGGCCGGAAAGACGGCGCCGGGGCGTAAAGCGGGTGCGGCAAAGCCCGCTGCCAGGCCGGCCTCGAAGGCCGCGGCGGCGGTGAAGGCCCCACCGGCGGCAAAGCCGGCCGACGCCACCGCCAACCGATTGCCGAAAGCGCTGACGGCACTGGCCGCCGGCTTGCCGGAAAAGCCGTGGCTCAAGAGCTATCCGAAAAACGTGCAGGCCGAGATCGGCGCCCTGCCCTACAGCTCGATCGGCGATTTCCTCGTCGCCGCCTGCAAGCAGTTTTCCGCGCAGCCGGCCTTCACCTGCATGGACAAGTCCATCAGCTACACCGATGTCGAGCGGCTGTCGGCGGCCTTCGGCGCCTACCTGCAATCGAAGGGCCTGCAGAAAGGCGCGCGCGTCGCGCTGATGATGCCCAACGTGCTGCAATATCCGGTGGCGATGATGGCGATCTTGCGAGCGGGTTATGTGGTGGTGAACATCAATCCGCTCTACACGCCGCGCGAGCTCGAACACCAGCTGAAGGATTCCGGGGCGCAAGCCATCGTCATCCTGGAGAACTTCGCGAACACCTTGCAGGCGGTGATCGCCAGGACCGCAGTCAAGCATGTGGTGGTCGCCGCGATGGGCGACATGCTCGGCGGACTGAAGGGCACAATCGTCAATTTCGTCGTGCGCCGCGTGAAGAAAATGGTGCCGGCATGGTCGCTGCCCGGGCACGTCAAGTTCAATGCGGCCATGAAGGCCGGCGCCGGTTTGGGCTTCAAGCCGGCCAAGGTGGAAGCCGACGATGTCGCCTTCCTGCAATATACGGGCGGCACCACGGGCGTCTCGAAGGGCGCCACGCTGCTGCACAGCAACGTGCTCGCCAACGTCGCGCAGAACGCGCAGTGGATGGAGGACGCCTACACGATCAAGCCGAAACCCGCGCATCCCAACTTCATCTGCGCGCTGCCGCTCTATCATATCTTCGCGCTGACGGTGAACGCGCTGATGGGCATGCAGCAGGGCGCCCGCAATGTGCTCATTCCCAATCCGCGCGACATCCCAGGCTTCGTCAAGGAATTGCAGAAATATCCGGTGCACATCTTTCCCGGCCTCAACACGCTGTTCAACGCGCTGCTCAACAATGAGGATTTCCGCAAGCTCGACTTCAAGCCGCTGGTGCTGACGCTGGGCGGCGGCATGGCGGTGCAGAAGGGCGTCGCCGAACGCTGGAAGGCGCTGACCGGATGTTCGGTCACCGAAGGCTACGGCCTCTCGGAAACCTCGCCGGTGGCCACCGCCAACAAGTTCACCGCCGGCGACTTCACCGGCACCATCGGCTTGCCGCTGCCCTCGACGGAGATCGCCATCCGCGACGAAGACGGCAACAATTTGCCGCTCGGCGAGGTCGGCGAAGTCTGCATCCGGGGGCCGCAAGTGATGGCGGGCTACTGGAACCGGCCGGATGAGACCGCCAAGGTGATGACCAAGGACGGCTACTTCAAATCCGGCGACATGGGCTTCATGGACGAACGCGGCTACACCAAGATCGTCGACCGCAAGAAGGACATGATCCTGGTCTCGGGCTTCAACGTCTATCCCAACGAGCTCGAGGAAGTCGTGGCGATGCATCCGGGTGTGCTCGAAGTGGCGGCGATCGGCGTCCCGGACGAGCATTCGGGCGAGGTGCCGAAACTGTTCGTGGTCAGGAAGGATCCGGCGCTGACCGCCGAGGCACTGACCGCCTTTTGCCGCGAGAACCTGACCGGCTACAAGCGGCCCAGATACATCGAATTCCGCACCGAACTGCCGAAGACGCCGGTCGGCAAGATCCTGCGGCGAGCGCTGCGCGAATGATTGCAGCCGTCGGCGCGGATGCCGTAGATGCACCTTGCCGTCCTGACCCGGCAGAGTTCATCAGGACGAACATGCGCCTCGCCCCGGTGCCGTCGGTGCCTGAGATCCAGCTTTTTACACCGCACCCGGCCAGTGGCCTGAGACGGCTTACCGATACGCACCAAAGCGCTGACGACGATGACGACACGATCGAGGCGGACAACAATGGACCTGAGCCGCAGCCGCCTTACTGGGCTTATGTGTGGGCCGGCGGCGCGGTGCTTGCGCGCCATATACTGGATCATCCGCAAACGGTAGCCGGTCGCCGCGTGCTCGACCTTGGTGCCGGCTCCGGCCTTGTCGGCATCGCCGCAGCCAAGGCAGGTTCGCGCGAAGTGATCGCCGCCGAGATCGACCGTAACGGCGTTGCCGCGATCGGCCTCAACGCCGCGGCCAACGGCGTCGAGATCGCCATTGTCGACAAGGACATTACCACGGGTCCCCCGCCGGCGGTCGAGCTCGTGCTTGCCG
>NZ_RZRP01000930.1:0-2306 GCF_003997795.1 Mesorhizobium sp. M7A.F.Ca.US.005.03.2.1
GGCACGCACCATGCGGGCGCCGGCGACCAGCGCGACGATCTCGTCACGCGTGAACATCAGCGGCGGAAGGTCGAAACCCTCCCTCATCATGTAGCCAACGCCGGCCTCGCCGTCGATCGGCACTCCGGTCGACTGCAAATCGGCAATGTCGCGATAGATGGTTCGCTCGGAAACTTCGAGCCATGTGCCGAGCTTCTGGGCGGTGACCAATCGGCCACCGCGCAGATGCTGCACGATCTGGAAGAGCCTGTCGGCGCGGCGCATCGTATGGTCCCTCGGCGTTGTCTCTATGCATGCCGCCCGAAACCGGTCCACCTCTGGGTGGCATGCATCGTGTTTTCGCGCATGCCGTTATCCCAAAACCGCAGAACACTTTTGGGCGGCATGCCTCATGGTTTCAGTCCTTCGCGCTTGCGCTGCGCGGCGACGAACTCCGCGCCGAAGGACAATTTCTTCGTCGTCGGTGTTTTCGCATCGAGCACGCGCCAGAACGGTGCCACATCACTCGGCGTCATGCCGCGCTGGAGGTCCTCGTTGGCGGCTTCGGCAACAGTGCGCAGATGATAGCCTATGGTGACCGGGCATGTCACTTCGGCGCCATGCTCGACGGCAAGTGCTGTACGCAGCGCACGCACATCCATCTCGACGCCTTCGGGAATCGAGCGGATGAAATCATCGACCTGGCGCGCTGTCGGCACCAGCATAGGCTGGCCTTCGACGACATCGGCCATCGTGCGCGGCGTCGGCTTGACGCCGTTGATGCCTGGTGTGCTCAGTCTGTCGTTCCAACTCTTCATCGATCGTCCTTTCGACCGCCGATGCACGGGTGCCCTAAGCTGGCACCATTGCACGGCCCTCCTGACAGCATACTGTCAGGAGGCTTCAGCATACTCCTTGGCAAACAGCGTTCGCATCCGAGCGAGATCGCTGCCTCTTTCGGGGTAGAGCGTCTTCAGAAAGGCGAGCGCGAAGGTGCCCGGCGCCGAGCCTGGCGCGGAAACAATTTTGCCGTCGGCCATGGCATGCGGCACATCCTGATAGAGGCTGTCGCCGGCATAGCCGGCCTCATGACCATTGATCCAGTCGCGGCCATTGCTCGTATGCCTGGCCTTCTCGAACAGGCCGGCGCGGGCTAGCGCCAGCGTGCCGGCGCAGATGCCGCCGACCACGCCGCCGCGCGATGCAACAGCATTGAGCAGATCGGCAACATCGGGCGGTGCCTTGCCGGCCCACTCATCGGAGCCGATGACGGCGATGGCGTCGAGATCGTCATTCTCATCCGCCCCGGCCGATCGATCAGGCGTCAGCCGAAAGCCGCTGATCCCGGCCACTGGGTTGCCATCAGGCGTCAGCGACACGGCACGGGCGCCGAACCATTCGACCGCCGAGGCCGCCAGCAGCCCATACTCCCAGTCGGCAAAACCTTCGATGAAAAGGAAACCGATCGTCTTCTGTTCGGGCATAAGCTCGCTCCCATTCCTCACGCACCGGACCTGTTATCTGGGCGTTGACGCGCCCACATCCAATCGCTGGGTCGAAAAATTGGCTTCAATTGCCGCGAGGGCCACGGTCCGCATACATGTCCGGCCAGCCGATATCCTTGCGAATATCCGCCGGCAGCGAGTTCATGAACCGCTGGGTGCGGATCTCGTTGCGCATCGTGCGGATCTTGCCGACATAGTGCTGCATGCCGCGCAGAATGGTGTAACCGTTCATGGCCAGTCTCCTCTCTCTGTATGGAGGTACTATCGCATACCCCTCCTGACAGCAGTCTGTCAGGAGGATGTCAGGCGCGAGACGATAGTTGCGACCGGTGCGCGCACCGCAGGCAAGGCATCGCTTTTCGCCGCATCGAACGGTGCCGAAGGCAGGTTCGCGACTTCCGATTGTTCATAGCGACGACGTGCACTGGGCGCCGCTGTTCAGTTTCCGGCGACGGACTGTCGGAATACGAGGCCTTCAGCGGGGTGACCGCAGTTCTGATATGGAGGGAGAAAATTCTTCCCCAACAGCAGGGAGACGACGATGAGCTTGCAACTGACAGGTATCCACCATCTGACCGCCATCACCGCCAATGCGCCTGGCAATCTTCATTTTTATACGAAGGTGCTGGGTCTGCGGCTGGTCAAGAAGACCGTAAACCAGGACGACACCTCGGCCTACCACCTCTTCTATGCCGACGGCGAAGCGACACCGGGCACCGACCTTACCTTCTTCGACTGGCCGGTCGGCCGCGAGCGGCGCGGCACGCACAGCATCGTGCGGACCAGCCTCAGGGTCGGCAGCCAGGAGAGCCTTGCCTGGTG
>NZ_RZRP01000931.1:0-2306 GCF_003997795.1 Mesorhizobium sp. M7A.F.Ca.US.005.03.2.1
ACCCCGATACCGTCGAAGCTGAAGTCCTCGTGCACAAGCCGTGGTTTGTGGCGACGATGTTCGGCGTCGTCTTTGCGATCTTCCTCGCCTTCAACCTGACGTCGACGAGCTTCGGCGAATTGATGCGCCCGGTCATCGGCGAACCGTCGCAGAGCGGCCTCTATGGTCGGTTTGCCATCGCCTTCGTGATCGCGCTTCTGTTCGTCCTCAATGTCGTCCTGATCGGCTTCGCCTCGCTGCGTGTCCAGATCGCCATCGTCTGGTTCGAACTGCTGCTGCTCTTCCTGGCCTTCTTCGCGACCTTTCATCTCAGCCTGCCCTTCATCCGGGAAAAGCTGCCATTCCTGATTTCCCAGGGCGTGGTGACCACGCTCTACGTCTCGGCCATCTCCATCATCATCGCCTCCCTGATCGCCATACTGGGTGCCGTAGCCAAGCTGTCCACCAACGGCTTCGCCTACGCCATCGCAAGCTTCTACACTTCGTTCTTTCGCGGCCTGCCGCTCCTGATGCAGGTTTATCTGATCTATCTCGGCCTGCCGCAACTGGGCTTCGTGGTCGGTGCGGTTCCCGCCGGCATCCTGGCGCTCTCGCTGTGCTACGGCGCCTACATGACCGAAATTTTCCGATCGGGAATCCAGAGCATCGACCGTGGTCAATGGGAAGCATCGCGCTCGATGGGTTTTGGCTTTTCGCTGACCATGCGCCGGATCATACTGCCGCAGGCGCTTCCGGTCATCATTCCGCCGACCGGCAACCAGTTCATTTCCATGCTCAAGGACAGTTCGCTGGTCTCGGTCATCGGCGTCTGGGAACTGATGTTCCTTGCCCGCACGCTGGGTCAGAAGACCTTCCAGCACATGGAGATGCTGATTTCGGCGTCTCTCATCTACTGGATGCTGTCGATCTGCCTCGAGCTGATCCAGTCCCGCATCGAACGACACTATGCCAGGAGCAAGGTGCGATGAGCGCTCAAGCCATCATTGAAGCCAGAGCCGTCTCCAAATGGTACGGCCAGTTCCATGCCCTGAAGGACATCAATCTGACGGTCCACAAAGGCGAACGCATCGTCATCTGTGGTCCGTCCGGCTCCGGAAAGTCGACACTGATCCGCTGCTTCAATCGCCTCGAATCGCATCAGGAGGGCGACATCGCCGTCAACGGCATCCATCTTCACCCAAAGATGAAGAACGTCGCCGACGTGCGCAGCAATGTCGGCATGGTGTTCCAGCACTTCAACCTGTTTCCGCATCTGACCGTGCTGATGAACTGCATGGCCGGGCCGATGTGGGTCAAGGGCGTTTCCGCCGCCGAGGCACGCAAGACCGCGCTGCAGTTCCTGGAGCGCGTGCGCATTCCCGAACAGGCGAACAAATTCCCGGTCCAGCTGTCGGGCGGCCAGCAGCAGCGCGTCGCCATTGCGCGAAGCCTGTGCATGAAGCCGGCGGTAATGCTGTTCGATGAGCCGACATCGGCACTCGACCCGGAAATGGTGTCGGAAGTGCTCGATACGATGACCGGGCTAGCGCGCGACGGCATGACTATGGTTTGCGTCACTCATGAAATGGGCTTTGCACGGGCGGTGGCCGACCGCGTCATCTTCATGGATGCCGGCCAGATAGTCGAGGAAGGCAAGCCGGACAGCTTCTTCGGCAATCCTCAGCACGATCGCACCAAGCTGTTTCTCAGCCAGATACTGAAGCACTGATACGCACATTTTGCCAAGCCAATGGCGGTGAGGGTAGTGGGTCAGTTATTCAGCGATAATGCGGACGGTCTCTGCTATGGTGGAGCGCAAGTCTCCACCCGTGCCGCCGCTCGCATCTGAAAGCGTCGGGCGCTTTCAACAGCAAGATGGTTAGGCTCCCACTCGCTGATCGGGATAAGGCTCGTTGCGGATTAGCTCGAACGTCGCTTTTACCACAAACAGCGGCGCGGTTGTACCGGCATGAACTTGCAATGCGACTTGGCGGAATGTGCCGTTCGGCATCTGGTCCTTGGCTATTTCGAGCAACGCTCTTGCTGCCTCATCTTCGGCAGAAGCTAGGGTTGGAAGGTCTGTGCCTTCCGTGTCCGGGTATGAGGTTCCATTGTCGACTAGATCGAAGAAGAAGCGGGCCATTTAGCCCTAATCGCGAACCCTCAGAAATGTTTCATTGCTACTACATCTCAATCAGGGCGTAGGCCACGCCGAAGATTGCAAGCGTTGCAGCCGCAAAAAACGCCCAGCCTTTTAAGGCGGCGCGCACATCCTCTGGCTTCGCGCCCTTCTGATTATCGTATTCGTCCATAGTAAAGACCCTGGT
>NZ_RZRP01000932.1:0-2301 GCF_003997795.1 Mesorhizobium sp. M7A.F.Ca.US.005.03.2.1
CAGTTGGACAGGGCAGCACGGGCGATCGAGCAATGGAAGCGGGAACGACCCGATCTGGACGTCTCGCCGATGGGTGTGCTCGGGCGGCTGAACGAGGCCGCCTCGCTGATCGCCCGCGAGCGCCTGGCGCCGTTGTTTGCCCGTTATGGATTGCAGTCCGGGGAATTCGACGTGCTGGCAACGCTGCGCCGCTCTGGATCACCCTACGCGCTGACGCCGACCGCCCTCTATGAAGCGACGATGGTGACGTCAGGCGCCATGACCAACCGGCTCGACCGGCTCGAGACGTCCGGATTGATCCTGCGCGGGCCGCACCCCAACGATCGGCGCGGCATTGTCGTGCGGCTGACCGAAAAGGGTCTCGCGTTGATCGATGAGGCTATTGCCGCCCATGTTGCCAACGAGCATGAGATTCTTTCCGGCCTGACACCGGCCGAACGGGAGACGCTCTCTCGGCTGCTTGAGAAATTGATCGGGAGCGTGAGCTAAGCCGGGTCAGTTCGTAGGCTGCCGCGAGAACCGGCGCCGGTGTTTCCAGCGGCGGTATGATACGGTGAGGTCGACAAGCCGGGTCGGCATGTTGAGGTAGAGCAGAGCATCCCGCAAACCGCTGAGATAGCGCTCACTCATCGCCTTGTCGGAAAAGTCCGGCATGGCCTCGAGTGTCGCTTCGGCTTGCTGGCTCCGGCCCTTTCCGGTCGGCAATCTGGCCGCAAAGGCTATTTCTCGACGCAGACAGACCTGCTCCACGCGATCCCGCAGCGCCTCTTCGTAGCCGATACCACATCGCATAAGCCGCGCGTGGGTGGCTTCATGGACGATAATCGAAGCGACCAATTCCGGCGTCGTCCCTTCGCTGATGATATGGCGCTCGTCCAATTCGCATGCCTTGGAAGAGTTTGCCCATTGCGCGACGGAAGCAGGAAGGGTTGTGACAAATACCTGTCTTACGTCACCAAGCAGCCGTCTGTAGCGCACTGGATCAAAATCACGAATAAGCTGAAGCGCCTCGACGATCTTGTCGGTGCCCTTGTCGCTGATGATGAGCAACCCGTCGATCGTTCGGGTACCGCTAAGCTTGACGGCGCCCCAGCGGGCCAATCGGCCAACGACGGCTCTTATGCTGCGTCGCGGCTCAATCGCTTCTGGGTCGCGCAAAGCCCCCTCGGAAC
The DNA here is from genome assembly GCF_003997795.1 of Mesorhizobium sp. M7A.F.Ca.US.005.03.2.1. Classification (NCBI taxonomy): domain Bacteria; kingdom Pseudomonadati; phylum Pseudomonadota; class Alphaproteobacteria; order Hyphomicrobiales; family Phyllobacteriaceae; genus Mesorhizobium; species Mesorhizobium sp. M7A.F.Ca.US.005.03.2.1. Next base: position 1,173 of record NZ_RZRP01000932.1, read on the forward strand.
TCAGTTGCGGTCGTCCGGAAACACCGGGATCGGCATGAACTCGACGCCGTCCTCGACCAGGCTCTTGGCTTCGTCCAGCGTCGCCTCGCCATAGATGCCACGCGGGTCGCTCTCGCCGAAATGGATCTTTCGCGCTTCCTCGGCGAACTTGTCGCCGACATAATCGGCATTCTCGCGCACCTTCTCGGCCATCGCCTTGAGCTGCGCCAAAGCCTGCTTCTGCGCCTCGCCCATGGCCAGCGCTATGGTTTCCTGCTTGCGCGCCGTGGAGACGGCCGGCGCCATCAGTGCTTTCTGCACCTTGTGCGAACCGCAGCTCGGGCAATCGACGAAGCCGCGCTTCTTCTGGGTGTCGAAATCGTCGTTGCTGCGGAACCAGCCTTCGAATTCGTGCTCGTGCTCGCAGATCAGGGCAAAACGGATCAAGAGGCTGCCCCCCTGAGCCGTGGCGCCTCGCCCGAGCCGGCATTGACGGCGAAATCCCGCGCATTCCTGAGATTGGGGATCTTCTTGCGCGCGGCAAGCGACTGCGCCGGGTCGATCTCGGCGACGATCACCGCCGGTTCGTCATGCGCGGCTTCCGCAATGATCCGGCCCCACGGATCGACGATCAGCGAATGGCCGTAAGTCTCGCGGCCATCTTCATGCAAGCCACCCTGCGCGGCGGCGACGACATAGGCGCCGTTCTCGATGGCGCGGGCCCTGAGCAGCACGTGCCAGTGCGCCTCGCCGGTCTGGCGGGTGAAGGCAGCCGGTACGGAAAACAGGTCTGCGCCGGCCAACGCCTCGGCGCGGAAGAGTTGCGGAAAGCGCAGATCGTAGCAAACGGCGAAGCCGAGCTTTGCACCCTCGATGTCGGTGACGACGGCCTCGGTTCCCGGTTCATAGGCGGCGGACTCACGCCAGCTCTCGCCATTGTCGAGATCGACGTCGAACATGTGGATCTTGTCGTAGGCGGCGAGCGCAGCACCATCCGGCCCGAACAGCAGCGCCCGGTTGGCGAGCTTGCCGTCGGCGCGCAGAATGGCGGTCGAGCCGATATGCAGGAAGATGCCGAGCTCCTTGGCCAGCCTGCGCGCGGTCGCAACGACGATGTCCTTGTCCTCCGACGTGAACGATGCGGCGCGAG
>NZ_RZRP01000933.1:0-2295 GCF_003997795.1 Mesorhizobium sp. M7A.F.Ca.US.005.03.2.1
AGATCGGCCGGCTGATCGCCGCCCAGAGCGCGCCGACCATGAAGCGGCTGGTGATGGAGCTTGGCGGTCATGCCCCGCTGATCGTCTTTGCCGATGCAGATCTGGACAAAGCGGTTGATATCGCCATCGACGCTAAATTCGCCACGTCGGGCCAGGACTGCCTCGCCGCCAACCGCATCTACGTCCAGCGTCCGATCTACGATCGGTTCTGCGCCGCCTTCGCCAAGCGCATCGAGACGCTGCGGACCGGCAATGGCCTAGCCGAGAAGATTAACATCGGGCCGCTGATGCATGAGCGCGCCATCAAGAAGGTGGAGGAACAGGTCGCCGATGCCATCGCTCACGGCGCGCGCTGCCTCACCGGCGGCAAGCGGCACCAGGCCGGCCCGCTGTTCTACCAGCCGACGCTGCTGGCCGATGTCAGTGACGAAGCGCTGATCATGCGCGAGGAGACGTTTGGCCCGGTTGCCGCCGTGACGCCGTTCGACAGCGAGGATGACGTGATCGCCCGCGCCAACGCCACCGAGTATGGCCTCGTCGCCTATGTCGTGACCGAGAATGGTGGCCGGCAGCAGCGCATGGGCCGCGCGCTCGACTACGGCATGGTCGCCATCAACCGCGTCAAGATCACCGGCGCGCCGATCCCGTTCGGCGGCGTCAAGCAATCGGGCATCGGGCGCGAAGGCTCGCGCCACGGGCTCGAAGCCTTCACCGATCTGAAGTATCTCTGTCTGGACGTCGCCTAGGTTCGTCCTGCCATCCCTCAAGGAGTTAAAAAATGCTCGACCAGTCCAACGAACTCGCCGCCTGGGATCGCGACCACTTCTTCCATCCCTCGACCCATATGGGCACGCATGCGCGGGGCGAAAGCCCGACACGCATCATGGCCGGCGGTGAAGGCGTCACCGTGTGGGACAACAATGGCAGGAAGAGCCTCGATGCCTTCGCCGGGCTCTATTGCGTCAATGTCGGCTACGGCCGCCAGAAGATCGCTGACGCCATCGCCGCCCAGGCGAAGAACCTCGCCTATTACCACGCCTATGTCGGCCACGGTACCGAGGCCTCGATCACGCTGGCCAAGATGATCATCGATCGCGCGCCGCAGGGCATGTCGCGGGTCTATTTCGGCCTCTCCGGTTCGGATGCCAACGAAACCAACATCAAGCTGATCTGGTACTACAACAACGTGCTCGGCCGGCCGGAGAAGAAGAAGATCATTTCGCGCTGGCGCGGCTATCACGGCTCGGGCGTGATGACGGGATCGCTGACCGGGCTCGACCTGTTCCACAACGCCTTCGACCTGCCGCGCGCGCCGATCCTGCACACCGAGGCACCCTACTACTTCCGCCGCGCCGACCGCTCGATGAGCGAGGAGCAGTTTTCGCAGCATTGTGCCGACAAGCTCGAGGAGATGATCCTGGCTGAGGGCCCGGAAACCGTCGCTGCCTTCATCGGCGAGCCGATCCTGGGCACCGGCGGCATCGTGCCGCCGCCGGCCGGCTATTGGGAAAAGATCCAGGCGGTGCTTAAGAAGTACGACGTGCTGCTGGTCGCCGACGAAGTGGTGACGGGCTTCGGCCGACTGGGCACCATGTTCGGCTCCGACCATTACGGCATCAAGCCGGACCTGATCACCATCGCCAAGGGCCTGACCTCGGCCTATGCGCCGCTGTCGGGCGTCATCGTCGCCGACAAGATGTGGCAGGTGCTGGTTGAGGGCTCCGACAAGCTCGGTTCGCTCGGCCATGGCTGGACCTATTCGGCACATCCGATCTGCGTTGCCGCCGGTGTGGCCAATCTCGAGCTGATCGACGAGATGGATCTTGTGACAAATGCCAAGGAGACGGGCGCCTATTTCCGCGCCGAGCTGGCCAAGGCGGTCGGCGGCCACAAGCATGTCGGTGACGTCCGCGGCGACGGCATGCTGGCAGCGGTGGAATTCGTTGCCGACAAGGACGACCGGGTGTTCTTCGACGCTTCGCAGAAGATCGGACCGCAGGTGGCAACAGCGCTTGCCGCAAGCGGCGTCATCGGCCGCGCCATGCCGCAGGGCGACATTCTTGGCTTCGCGCCGCCGCTCTGCCTGACCCGCGAGGAAGCCGACATCGTCGTGTCGAAGACCGCCGATGCGGTCAAGAGCGTGTTTGCCAATCTCTGAGATCGACTATGAATGCCATGACCAGAACCCTCCCCGCCACCATGGCCGCCGTGCTGCTTGTCGGGCACGGCGGGCCGGAAAAACTCGTCTACCGCAGCGATGTGAAAGTGCCCGCGCCTGCGCCAGGTGAAGTGCTG
>NZ_RZRP01000934.1:0-2288 GCF_003997795.1 Mesorhizobium sp. M7A.F.Ca.US.005.03.2.1
GGTACGCCGTGATCCGAAGGCGCAGGCGCGGTGATGGGCGGATCCCCGCATGGCCCGGTTCATGTCGAGTTTCGTGGCGTCAGCAAGCGCTACGGGCAGACCGTCCAGGCGGTGCGTCAGCTCGACCTGGAAATCATGCGCGGCGAATTCCTGACGCTGCTGGGGCCTTCGGGATCCGGCAAGACGACGGCGTTGATGATGCTTGCCGGATTCGAGGATACGACCGAGGGCGAAATCCTCATTGACGGTCAGCGCATCGACAACGTTCCCGCCAATCGTCGCGGCATCGGCATGGTGTTCCAGAACTACGCGCTTTTCCCGCACATGACGGTCGCCGAAAATCTGGCTTTCCCACTCGAGGTCCGCAAACTTGGCCGCGAGGAGGTGACGCAACGTGTCAGGAACGTTCTCGACATGGTCCAGTTGCCCGAATTCGGCAACCGGCGTCCGGCGCAGCTTTCGGGTGGGCAGCAACAACGCGTCGCGGTTGCCCGCGCCCTGATCTTCGAACCAAATCTTGTCCTGATGGACGAACCGCTCGGCGCCCTAGACAAGCAACTGCGCGAGCAGATGCAGTTCGAAATCAAGGAAATCCATGCCCGGCTTGGCGTCACGTTCGTTTATGTGACCCACGACCAGACCGAGGCGCTGACCATGTCCGACCGGATCGCGGTGTTCAGCGCCGGCCGCATCGAGCAGCTTTCGACACCACGCGAACTGTATGAGCGTCCGACGGGCAGCTTTGTGGCGAGCTTCATCGGCGAGAACAACCGCATGTCCGGCACCGTGCTTGCCGGCGGTGAAAATGGTGGCGTGGCCGTCCATCTCGACGATGGCGATCTGGTGTTGAACGCCATTTCCCCTGGCGCGACGCCCCCTACGGGCGCCAGGGTGACGCTGTCGATCAGGCCCGAGCGCATGTCCTTATTGCACGAAGGCTCCACCGCCCTCAACGTGATCGCGGCAACCGTCGTTCAGTCCGTCTATGTCGGCGATCACATCCGGCTCGTCGCTGTGACGGCGGGCGGCCTGAAATTCATTGTCAAGCTTGCCGCATCGTCGTCTCGGTCCGAACTCAATGCGGGCGAGGCGGTTCGATTGGGCTGTGGTCGTGAGGATTGCCTCGCTCTCGATAGATAACAACAAAAGGCAGACAAGGGAGAGTTCAACCATGAAGAAATCGCCGAAAGTCGTCATCACCTGTGCGGTCACCGGCTCGATCCACACGCCGACGATGAGCCCGTATCTGCCGATAACGCCGTCCGAGATCGTCGACGCCGCTGTCGGAGCAGCCGAAGCCGGGGCGTCGGTGATCCATCTGCATGCCCGCGATCCGGAGACCGGCAAGCCTACCCCTGATCCCAGGCTGTTTATGGATTTCCTGCCGCGCATCAAGCAGCAGACCGACGCCGTGATGAACATTTCCACCGGCGGCGGGCTGAAGATGACCCTCGAAGAGCGCCTTGAAGCGGCGCACGCTTCGAAGCCGGAACTCTGCTCGCTCAATATGGGATCTATGAATTTCGCCTTGCACCACATCGCGCCGAAATACACCGACTGGAAGTACGACTGGGAGAAGGGCTATCTGGAAGACACAAAGAAGGGCATCGTCTCCAACACGTTCGAGCAGATCGAGCGGATCATCGTCGAGGTCGGCCAGGCTTATGGCACGAAGTTCGAGTTCGAGTGCTACGATGTCAGTCACCTCTACACGCTTGCGCACTTTCTCGACCGCAAGCTGCTGAAGCCGCCGCTTTTCGTCCAGACGATCTTCGGGCTGCTGGGCGGTATCGGCGCCGACCCAGAAGACATGATGCACATGCGCAGGACGGCTGATCGGCTGTTCGGAGACGACTATCTCTGGTCGATCCTTGCCGCGGGCAAGCACCAGATAAATCTCTGCACGATGGGCGCGATCATGGGCGGCAATGTACGGGTCGGTTTGGAAGACAGCCTCTATGTCGGCAAGGGCACGCTCGCCAAGAGCAATGCCGAACAGGTGGCCAAGATAAAGCGCATTCTCAACGAGTTGTCGCTCGAAATCGCGACGCCCGACGAAGCCCGTCAACTGCTGGATCTCAAGGGCGCACATGAGGTCGGGTTTTGACGCCCCCCGGCATCGAAACCTATGTCGGCGTCGTGCATCCTTGGATGTGCGACGCGATGGGCCATCTCAACGTTCGTCATTATGTGGCGATGTTCGATGACGCCAGTTTCCAGTTGCTGGGCAGGATTGCCGATCCTCGTTTGACGCCGACCCTTGGCTGGGCGGATGTGAGGATGGAGAT
>NZ_RZRP01000935.1:0-2287 GCF_003997795.1 Mesorhizobium sp. M7A.F.Ca.US.005.03.2.1
TGTCGCTCGATACGCTCGATGCCGACAAATTCCACAAGATCACCCGCTGGGGCCATCTCGACAAGGTCATGCAAGGCATCGATGCCGCGCAGGCGGCCGGACTGAAAGTCAAGCTCAATGCGGTGGCGCTGAAGGATTTCAACGACGCCGAGCTGCCCGACATGATGCGCTGGGCGCATGGCCGCGGCATGGACCTGACGGTCATCGAAACCATGCCGATGGGCGAGATCGACGCCGACCGCACCGACCAGTACCTGCCGCTGTCGCTGCTGCGCGCGTCGCTCGAACGCCAGTTCACGCTGACCGACATTCCCTTCAAGACCGGCGGCCCGGCGCGCTACGTCCAGGTCGCCGAGACCGGCGGACGGCTCGGCTTCATCACGCCGATGACGCATAATTTCTGTGAGAGCTGCAACCGCGTCCGGCTGACCTGCACCGGCACCCTCTACATGTGTCTCGGCCAGGAAGATGCCGCCGATCTGCGCGCGCCCTTGCGCGCCTCGGAAGGCAACGAGCTGGTCGCCGAAGCAATAGACGAAGCCATCGGCCGCAAGCCCAAGGGCCATGACTTCATCATCGACCGCCGCACCAGCCGCCCATCGGTGTCGCGCCACATGAGCGTCACTGGCGGCTGATCTTTCCGTGAAATTTATGCAATATCGCTTCGGGATCATGACTTCGAGGCGAGCATGCGGCTGCACTCTTCATTCCTGGTCATTGCGACAATGGCAGCAACCAGTGCGGTCGCCGCGCCATTCACCTATGTGAACGATCGCTTCGGCACTGTCTGCACCTTTCCCGACGACGTCTTCACCGATCGCCAGCCGGAGCCCGACAATGGCGACGGACAGCAATGGCTGAGCGCCGATGGCGCCAGCCTGATCTGCTCGGGCATCCTCAACGTCGACGACGACACGCCGAAAGGCTTTGTCGCGGCGGAGAAGGCGAGCAAGGAGCCGGGCTACAAGATCACCTACAGCAAGGCCGGAAAGGACTGGGCCGTGCTGTCGGGCCTGAGGGATGGAAAGATATTCTACGAGCGACGTCTGTTTGGGAAAGACGGTATCATCCGTACGGTCTGGGTCGACTACCCGCCGGCGCTGAAGTCGAAATACGATCCGCTGGTCGGCGCCATCGCCGGCAGTCTCAAGGGGCCATGACGGTTTCGAACCACACCCCAGAAAAAGTCTTGTTCGCGAACCGCAGCCGGATTTACGGCCAGTCTGTTCCAGCCTAGCCTTCCCCTGGAAGCTGCTCTTCGCTCACAGGGGGATACACCATGCGCAAACTCGTTCTTTCTCTGGCACTGCTTGGCCTCGCGGCCGTGCCCGCGGCGGCGCAGTCGATCGGCGGCACCTATACGGTCGCCGGCACCAACTTCGAAGGCTCGGCCTATGGCGGCGAAGCCACCATCACGCTGACCAGCGGGACGACCTGCGCGATCCATTGGGAAACTGGTGGCTCATCTTCCGACGGCATCTGCATGCGCAACGATGATGCCTTCTCCGCCGGCTATGTCATGGACAAGGACATTGGCCTCGTCGTCTACAAGGTGGCGGCGGACGGTTCGCTGCACGGTCTTTGGACGATCGCCGGCAAGGAAGGCAATGGCACCGAGGTGCTTACGCCGAAGAAGTAAGTTCGCCATCGCAGGCGATATTCAGGGCCACAAACAAGGCTGTGGCCCAGTCCTTTGCTGTTGCTGTTTCATGCCCGACTGTTACAGGCTTGCTGCCTGAAGCGCGTCGCGTTTGAACGGATTCAGCCACGCGCTTCAGGTCTTTGTTTCTTATGCATGTCGTTTCCCCAAACCGAGGTCACTTTTGGGCGATATGTATTAGCAGAACCGGTAGCCGTCTTGCCCCTGTCTCCAAATCTTCGCGGCGCATTGTTCATGATGGTGGCGATGGCCGGCTTCACCCTCAACGACGCCATAACCAAATACTCGTCGCAATCGATGAACATGGCGCAGGTCATGTTGATCCGTGGGGCTTTCGCTTCGCTTTTCGTCGGCCTGCTGGCCTGGCAGCGCGGCGCTCTCGCCCACCCGGGCTCGATGCTGCAGCCTCTGGTCGCCTTGCGCGTGATCAGCGAGGCCGGCGCAACGGTGAGTTTCCTCGTCGCCCTCGCCCATCTGCCGATCGCCAATGTTTCGGCGGTGCTGCAGGCGCTGCCGCTGGCGGTGACGATGGGAGCGGCACTTGTCTTTGGCGAGACTGTCGGCTGGCGGCGTTGGCTGGCCATCGCCATCGGATTTGCCGGCGTGCTGATCATCGTGCGGCCGGGC
>NZ_RZRP01000936.1:0-2286 GCF_003997795.1 Mesorhizobium sp. M7A.F.Ca.US.005.03.2.1
AGCCTGGATTGACCGTCATCAGAAGCACCAGATCGAGCCTGTCGAGCACATACTCGATGACGCTCTCCGGCGTCGAAGGATTCAGCGATACGCCGGCCTTCTTGCCGAGATTTTTGATCGCCTGCAGGGAACGATCGAGATGCGGCCCGGCCTCTGCATGCACCGTGATGATGTCGCAACCGGCGTCGGCGAAGGCGGCCAGATAGGGGTCGGCCGGCGCGATCATCAGATGGCAGTCGAAGATTTTGTCCGTTCGGTCGCGGATCGCCTTGATCACCGGCGGACCGAAGGTGATGTTGGGCACGAAGTGGCCGTCCATCACGTCGAGATGGATCCAGTCGGCACCCGCCCGCACGACAGCTTCGACCTCGTCGCCGAGCCGCGAGAAATCCGCGGAAAGCACGGAGGGTGCGATGATTGTCCCGGTGACCATGGTCGTCGTCTCCAATTCTGTCTGCGGTGTTGGTCGCTGCGCCGGCCGCTTCGTCCTGTCAGCGCATCTTCGTCTCCGGTTCGCCTTCCAGTTTCCCTTCCGCGAACACGCGGCTGCCGCGAATGTCGGATTCCTCGATGGTGATAAGATCGGCCTTGGTCAACACCCGGCTGCGCGATGCGAAAAGCCGGTTAGCCTGCCGCAGCCGCGCCCGGTCAAGCCCATTGCGAACCGAACGCGCGTTGGAGAAATGCGGCAGCCTCATGCGGATCGGAAGATACTCTTCGAGCGCCTGGGACGCCGCCTCGCTGAGGCGATAATTCTGCTCCGCGAGCATAATCTCGGCGATCGATTTCAGTTCGCTGACGCCATAGTCGGGGAAGTCGAGGTGGTGGGCGATGCGCGAACGCATGCCGGGATTGCTGTCGAAGAAGCGGTCCATCTTGTTCTTGTAGCCGGCAAGGATCACAACCAGATCGTCACGGTTGTTCTCCATGCACTGCAGCAGGATTTCGATCGATTCCTGGCCGTAGTCGCGTTCGTTCTCTGGCTTGTAGAGATAGTAGGCCTCGTCGATGAAAAGCACGCCGCCCATGGCACGCTTGATCACCTCGCGGGTCTTGGGCGCGGTGTGGCCCACATACTGGCCGACGAGATCGTCGCGAGTCACGGCGACCATGTGGCCTTCGCGGACATAACCCAGACGATGCAGGATTTCGGCCATCCTCAGCGCCACCGTGGTCTTTCCGGTGCCAGGATTTCCCGTGAAATTCATGTGCAGCGTCGGCGCGCCCGATGTCAGTCCGAACCTGCGGCGAAGCCGGTCGACCAGGAGGAGGGCGGCGATCTCGCGGATGCGGGTCTTGACCGGCTTCAGGCCAACGAGTTCTCGGTCGAGCTTGTCCATCACCTCGTCGATGTTGGACGCCTCGAACTCGGCCTGCAGATCGACCGTCGCGTCCTGTGCGGCAGCGTCCTTTGTCATCGCGTTCAGCATGGTTCGGCTAGCTCCGCTCGCCCTCGGGCCTGTCGGTCGCATAAGGCACGATCGAATAACCCTGGCTGCGGCCGTCACGCTCCTGGCGCAGCAGCCGGAACCCGGGTTCGCTGGGCGGCCGGTTGACAATGAACGACATGCGCGGCGCTTCCCAGCCCTTGGTCGAATCGAAGGCGGTCACCCGCACATACATGTTCGGACAGGCTTTCCGGCAAGCATTGACCTCGAGCAGTATGCCCGCCGGATCTTTCAAGTCGAACATCGGGTTGCCGTACATTTCCCAATAGGTATTTCGCGGATGCGGATCGTCCGTGTACTCGACGCTGACCGCCCAATGGTTCTTCAGCGCGTATTTGATCTGCGCCGAAATCTGCTCGTCGGTCAGGTCGGGCAGGAACGAGAACTGCCCCTGTGTGACCTTGTTTCCCGGATTGGTCATCATGACGACGGTTCCTTTCGTCTAGAAGCTGGGCGTTGCGGTTGGCACGAAGTCGGCCGTGTCGGTCGATTCGTAGTTGAAGGTGACGTCCTTCCAGGTCTCCAGGGCAGCCTTCAGCGGCGTGCACCATCTGGCCGCCTGTTCGAGGATCTTGGTCCCTTCGCGCAAATAATCGCGCCCCTCGTTGCGGGCCAGGATCATCGCTTCCAAGGCGACGCGATTGGCCGTCGCGCCTGCCTGGATACCGTCCGGATGGCCGATCGTGCCGCCGCCGAACTGCAGGATGACGTCCTCGCCGAGATAGTGGATCAACTGGTGCATCTGGCCGGCATGGATGCCGCCCGAGGCAACGGGCATCACCTTGTTGAGCGAGGCCCATTCCTGATCGAAGAACAGCCCGGTTTCGAGGTTCTGAGG
>NZ_RZRP01000937.1:0-2285 GCF_003997795.1 Mesorhizobium sp. M7A.F.Ca.US.005.03.2.1
AGATGCGCTTTTCAGCATCGACACGGCCATCCATGAAGCCGAGCAATTCCTCGAGTTGTCGACGCATCTTGAGGATCTCGGCCAGTTGCGGAACTTGCTCGGCAATCTTGTCGGGGGCGAAATCACCCATCTTGGAAAATGTAAGATCGAGCGCCAGTTCCTCGTCACGCTCCTGGCCCTCGGCCTGCGGCAGCGTGTTCTTCACCCGCGCTTTGACGCGGGGGCCGAGCGCCTCCATGAATTTTGGGAAGCGGTTCGCGTCGGTCTCGACAAAGGAGCGGTCCAGCACCGACTTTGACGCTTCCTTGGTTTGCGAAGCACCGGCAAGGTCGGCCATCACGCCCATGACAAACGGCAGTTCGATCGTCGTCGGGCTGCCGTAGGTTTCCACATCGTAGGCGATCTGCACCCGCGGCGCGCGATTTCGTTCGATGACCTTGGCTTTGCTTTCGGCTGGCATGTGTTGTTACCTTTCATCCTTCTGAGCCGTCTTCTTGGCATCGGGAACGCCGGCCAGCAGCCTGAACTCCTTCAGCCCCGAAGGGGCGAGATCTTCCATCAGTTCAACGAAATCCATGTGCACCATCCGACGGACCCGCCGAGCCAGGTGCGGAATTGGGCTCGACGGTTCGGTACGGTCATAGAAGGCGACGACCAGGTCGAGGCATTTCACCACGTCGTCGCGCGAGGAGATCCGGTCGGGGAGTCCCGTGCTCGAGTCCGCATAGCTTGCCATACTTGCCATAGCATCGGCTCCATGACCGTTTCGAGCAGGCGTTGCCAGTTCCGTCGGCACCGCCTGCGTGGCTGCGCCATTCGTCACCGCGCCGGCCGCTGAATTCCGTTCAAGTGTCGTCAGCAAACGCTGCAGGAACCGTTTTAAGTCCGGAACGGGAGTGCCGCTGCTCTCGAGACGAGCGTTGAGCGCAGTCTCGAGCGCATCCAGTGCCGTGATCGTCGCCCGGGCGTCGGCGATGAGCTGGACCATCTCCGCATTGGCCTGATCGATCTGTGCCGCACATGCGGCACGCACCCGATTCAAGAGTTGTCCGTGCGCACTGACCAGCTGCGCTTTTTCCGCCGCATTCAGCCCCGAGGCGGCTTCCTGGAGCATGACGCGATCGTCGAGCGCACCCTTCTCCAGGTCCTTGCCCTGAACCGGGCCGATTGCGCGCGGCGCGAAGAACGTCATTTGCCGCAGATTCGCCAACAACCCGTCCTGACCATTCTGCAGGTCGATCAGCGCGTTGATACGGCGCAAGGCGGCATCGCGCGGCGAAGCGTTGGGCCGCATAGCCGGATGCATGGTGTCCCAATGCTGATCGAAGGTCTGCGCGATCAGCGTCAGACCTTGCGCCAATCCGGCCAGCCCGTCTTCATTGGCCAGCGCGCGCGTGACGATGACAAGCAGGCGCAAGTCCCTGCCATGCGCGCGCAATTCCTCCGCCTTTGCGAGCACAGCGGGCCAGTCGACTGGAATCGTGCTTTGCGAGCCGGCCTTATTGTTGCCGTCGTGGACGACCTTGAGTTGGGCTTCGGTCAGGCGCTCCAACTCATGGAAAGCCGGGTCGTTGCGCAAATCTTCCCCGGACGGATTCTCACCGTCTAGCGAAGAAAGCCAGAGTGCGAGATCAATCACACCAACCCCCAGCGAAGGCCCTCAAACCTTATGTGACCCTACGTTATCACACCGGTGCACTTTACCACAATTCAACGAGTGCTCCAAAATTAACAGAAGCTGAACACCGCCGAGTACCGAACTCCGTGGCGCAATTGTCAATCCGTATGAGAAATGCATCGCGCAGGGCGCGCAATTCCGCTGTTGTTTGCAGCCGGTGGTGCAAGACTTCCACAATACGAGGAAGCTGGCTGAACCAGGCATTGAGGCCTCGTCCACAACGCACTTTGTCAAGTGGCGGCATCTGTGGCAGTTTATCGGCTGGCAGATTGCAGGAGCACGTTCGATGGAACAGCGCCGGTCGTCGCAGAGCTTCAAGCGTAAGGAACTGGTCGGCAAGCTTGATCCTGTCGGGGTGCGCGCCTTCAAGGCCGCGGCCGATAGCGCCAAGCTGCGCGGCAATCCTTACGTCGAACTCGTTCACTTCATCGAGCAGCTGGTGCTTTCCGACCGCTCCGATGTGCAAATGATAATCGCCGATGCGGGACTGGATGCCAGCCGGCTCACGGCAGATATGACCCGTGCCGTCGACAAGTTGCCCTATGGCGCAACCTCGATCGAGGAATTCTCCGATCATATCTTCCATGCAATCCAGGAAGCCTGGAAC
>NZ_RZRP01000938.1:0-2274 GCF_003997795.1 Mesorhizobium sp. M7A.F.Ca.US.005.03.2.1
AGGTGGCGGAAGAGCCGCGCTCAGCTCGTTTCAGTTCGGCACGGTAAGCAAAGCCGCGGCGATCAGCCCGCCGCAGCCGGGAGTGCCGACCGAGTTGAAGAAAAGTGTCTGCACACATTGCGCTGTCGGCTGCACGGTCACGGCGGAAGTCCAGAACGGCGTGTGGACCGGACAGGAGCCATCGTGGGACAGCCCCATCAATCGAGGCTCGCATTGCGCCAAAGGCGCAAGCGTGCGCGAGCTGGTACATAGCGACCGCCGCCTGAAATACCCCGTGAGGCTTTCCGGCGGCAAGTGGGAGCGCATCTCCTGGGATGACGCCATCAATGGGATCGGCGACAAGCTTCTCGACATTCGTGAGAAGTCCGGACCGGAGTCGGCCTACTGGATGGGATCGGCGAAGTTCTCCAACGAGGGGACTTACCTCTTCCGCAAGCTTGCGGCCCTGTGGGGAACCAATAACCAGGACCACCAGGCGAGGATCTGCCATTCGACGACGGTTTCGGGCGTGGCCAATACCTGGGGCTACGGCGCGATGACCAATTCCTTCAACGACATCCGCAATTCCAAGACGCTCATAGTGCTGGGCGGGAACCCTGCCGAAGCACATCCAGTCGCCATGCAGCATCTGCTCGAAGGCAAGGAACTCAACAAGTCCAACTTCATCGTGATGGATCCGCGGTTCACCCGTACGGCCGCGCATGCCACCGAGTTTGCTCGCATTCGGTCTGGCACCGACATCGCGGTGCTGTGGGGCTTGCTCTGGCACATTTTCGAGAATGGTTGGGAGGACAAGGAATTCATAGCCCAGCGCGTTTACGGGATGGACGAAGTCCGCAAGGAGGTGGGGAAATATCCGCCCGACGAGGTCGAGCGCATCACTGGTGTGCCTGGCGAGCAGATGAAGCGCATCGCCGAGATGTTCGCCACGCAAAAGCCATCGACGATAATCTGGTGCATGGGGCAGACCCACCACACGACCGGAACAGCCAACGTGCGCGCCAGCTGCATCTTGTGCCTCGCCACGGGCAATGTTGGCAAGCCGGGCACCGGCGCCAACATCTTCCGTGGACATGACAACGTGCAGGGCGCGACCGACATTGGATTGGATGTGGTGACCCTGCCCTTTTACTATGGCCTGACGGAGGGCGCCTGGAAGCATTGGTCGCGAGTCTGGCAAATTCCATACGACGACCTTCTGCGCCGGTTCGACTCCAAGGAGGCGATGGAGACACCCGGCATCCCGCTGACCCGATGGTTCGATGGGGTCGTGCTCCCCAAGGAGGACATTCAGCAGCGTGACAGACTGCGGGCGATGTTCGTCCAGGGCCACGCCAGCAACAGCATCACACGCATACCGGAATCAATGAAGGGCCTGGCCGGCCTCGAACTGCTCGTCGTTGCCGATCCGCACCCGACGACCTGGGCATCGCTGGCAGTTCAGGCCGGGCGCAAGGAAAACGTCTATCTGCTGCCGGTCTGTACGCAATTCGAGACTTCCGGCTCGCGCGTCGCCTCCAACCGATCTCTGCAGTGGGGCGAGCAGATCGTCAAGCCAAGCTTCGAGCAGAAGGACGACTATCAGGTCATCTACCTGCTCGCGAAGAAGCTCGGCCTTGCCGACTGGATGTTCAAGAACATCGCGGTCGAGGGTGACCGGCCGCAACCGGAGGACGTACTGCGTGAGATGAACCGCGGAAGCTGGTCGACCGGCTACTGCGGTCAATCGCCGGAGCGCCTCAAGGCGCATATGAAAAACCAGCACAAGTTTGATCTTGTGACGCTACGCGCGCCGAAGGACGATCCGGAGGTCGGCGGCGACTATTACGGCCTGCCCTGGCCATGCTGGGGCAAGCCGGAAATACGCCATCCTGGCACGGCCAACCTTTACAGCACCGACCTGCATGTAATGGATGGCGGCAGTCCCTTCCGGGCCCGTTTCGGTGTGGAGCGTAACGGCGAGACGCTTCTTGCCGAAGGCTCCTACACGCAAGGCTCGGAACTGACCGACGGCTATCCGGAATTCACGATGGCGGTGCTGCAAAAGCTCGGCTGGGACAAGGACTTGAGTGCGGAGGAACTCAAAGTCATCCAGACGATCGGCGATGATATGGGTGACATCGGCAAGGTCTCGTGGTCGACCGACCTGTCGGGCGGCATCCAGCGCGTCGTGCTCAGCCACGGCTGTCACCCCTACGGAAACGGAAAGGCCAGGGCTGTCGCCTGGAACTTGCCCGACCCGGTGCCGATCCATCGTGAGCCGATCTATACCCC
>NZ_RZRP01000939.1:0-2269 GCF_003997795.1 Mesorhizobium sp. M7A.F.Ca.US.005.03.2.1
ACAGGGCCGGGCTGGCCCAGGAAAAGATCGAGGCGTTTATCGAAGTCGAGCGATAGGCCTTCCGGACCTATATGTAAAACCGGCCGATTCGAAGCTCAGCGAAGCAACAACAAAACGAACCCAAGGATCACCGCTCCCAGCAAACCGGCCATTATCGAAACAAAGCCAATTTTCACCAGCAACTGCTCAGGGTTCGGCACCGCACCATGGGATTGATTGGCCGGCCTGTACCTGCCCGCCGGCGTACCCAGGGCGGCAGCGTTGCGCGGGATTGGAGCCTGCGGCGGGATAAGCGAAAGCAATGACAGCCCCGCAACCCTGGCGGAGGCATTGTCATTGGCGGTTGTCGAAGGCGGCAAGAAGGCTCGCAGCGTTTCGGCTTCGGGTTTTGCCTTTCTCGCCACGACTGTTGCCAACGCCGCCTCTTCGCCCGTCTCAAGCTGGGCAAGATAGGCCTCGACGATGCCAGCGGATGCGATCTGCTGCGATTTGACGGCCATCGGCGCCGCCGGCAAAATCAACAGCGCCGGCGCTGTCTGCTGCGCGAGCAGAGACGGCGCCGGCGGTTGGACCAGCGCCTTGACCAGTGCCGTCATCACGGGATCAGCCTGCCCCAAGGGCACGGCTTGCGGCGTCATCACTTCCCTAAGCAGGGCGGGAAGACGAGTGGAGGAAACGTCCATTGCGGCCCACCAACAACATTTTTCCGCTTCACAATAAGCGTTCAGCATTGTCTCAGGCTTGTCTCATGCTTGACCTCGCCGGGAATTTATGGCGATGAAATCCTCATGAACCCTGGCGTCCCCGCATGATGAACCGTTTCGAAGGCCCCGGCGGCAAGGAAGCCCGCATCCGCTATCTGGATGGCGACTTCCAGGTTACCAGTCCCGGCGCGTTCGTGCGCTGCGCGGTGACAGGCGAAAGCATTCCGCTCGACGAGTTGAAGTACTGGAGCGTCGCAAGGCAAGAGCCCTATATCAGCGCCACCGCCTCGCTGCGCCGTGAAATCGAGATGCATCCGGAGCTGCGTAAGCGCAGTTAACCCTTCAGCTTGCGCTGGCGCCAGGCATCGAGCGTCTCGTCGATGATGCGCTCGGGAACGTGATCGAGTTCGAAGACCGTGTCGATCTCCAGCACCTCGAGCCGGTCGAGAAAGTCCTGTGAGGCGCCGTGGCGCAGCCGGGCGGCGTCCTTGGCGGTGGTGATGAGCACCAGCCCCTCAGTGCGTGCGGTCGCCGCCAACTCGGCAAGTTCGTCCTCCGCATAGAAATGATGGTCCGGAAACGGCCGCGTCAATGCCAGTTCGCCGCCGGCCTCGCGCACCGTGTCGAAGAATTTCTCGGGATGGCCTATACCGGCGAAGGCGAGGAACCGCTTGCCGGCAAGCCCTGCCTTGCCGCGTGGCTCTGTATGGGCCTCGAAGATCGCCCGGCCGGCGCGTGCCGCCTGGCGGACCACGCTGTCGGCGGCAGTGCCCTCGCCCATTTTCAACAACCCGCTGGTGAAAACCAGCTGGTCGACGATTTTGGCCCTGAGCGGCCCCCCCGGAATGACGCGGCCGTTGCCGATCCCGTAGCGCGCATCGACCACGACCAGCGCATAGTCGATGTGGATGCGGGCGCTCTGGAAGCCATCGTCCATGATCAGGAAATCGCAGCCATTCCGTTCCAGCAGCAGCCGGGCGCCGGCGGCGCGGTTCGGCGTCACCGCCACCGGCGCGTGTTCGGCGAGCAGCAGCGGTTCGTCGCCGACATGCCGGGCGCTGTCGTGGTCGATATCGACCACGTGCGGCTCGGCGAAGGAGCCGCCATGGCCGCGCGACAGGAAGCCTGGTTTCAGATGCATGCGCTTGGCCTGCTTGGCGAGCGCGATGGCCACCGGTGTCTTGCCGGTGCCGCCAACCGTGAAATTGCCGATGCACAGAACAGGCGCTTCGATCTTCTCACGCTTGGCCCGCCGCATGCCGCGGCCGGCGGCAGCCGCATAGATGGCCGACAGCGGCAACAGTGCCAGGACCCGCCAGTCCGGCTCTTCCCACCAGAATGGTGGTGCTTCCGAGGCCACGCTAGCGCCCGTTCGCGCCCTTCAGGCGCGACTTGACGACCAGCGGCTGGATGTAGGGCTCAAGCGATTTCAGCGTACGCGCCAGCGCACCGCGCATCTCGTCGACGGTCGCAATGCCTGCCGCCATCATCTCGTGGCGCGCCACTTCGTTGGTCAGGAGGAAATTGACGGCGCCGGCCAGCATGTCGCGATCGCGCACCAGCTT
>NZ_RZRP01000093.1:0-11941 GCF_003997795.1 Mesorhizobium sp. M7A.F.Ca.US.005.03.2.1
ATCAAGTCCATCTCCACCGATCCAGCCTATGCCGCCGACTGCCGCAAGGCGGCGGAATGGCTGGTGGCCGAACTCGAGCTGATCGGCTTCGACGCCAGCGTTCGCGACACGCCCGGCCACCCGATGGTGGTTGCGCACCATGACGGCCCGGCCGGTTCGCCGCATGTGCTGTTTTACGGCCATTATGACGTTCAGCCGGTCGACCCGATCGAATTGTGGGAAAGCGATCCGTTCGCGCCTGCTGTCAAGGAGGTCGGGCCGGACCACAAGGTGATCGTCGGTCGGGGGTCGGCCGACGACAAGGGCCAGTTGATGACCTTCGTCGAGGCTTGCCGCGCCTGGAAACAGGTGCATGGCAATCTGCCTTGCCGCATCACCATCCTGTTCGAGGGCGAGGAGGAATCCGGTTCGCCTTCGCTGAAGCCGTTCCTCGAGGCCAATGCCGGCGAACTCAAGGCCGATTTCGCGCTGGTCTGCGATACCGGCATGTGGGATCGCGACACGCCGTCGATCTGCGTCGGATTGCGCGGGCTGGTGGGTGAGGAGATCACGGTGAAGGCCGCCGACCGCGACCTGCATTCGGGCCTCTATGGTGGTGCCGCCGCCAACCCGATCCGCATCCTGGCCAGGGTGCTGGCCGATATCCACGACAAGGACGGCCACATCACCATTCCCGGCTTCTATGATGGCGTCGAGGAAACGCCGTCGCAGATCCTGAAATCATGGGAGACGCTCGGCGAGACTGCCGAGACGTTCCTGGGACCGGTCGGCCTGTCGATCCCGTCGGGCGAAAAGGGCCGCTCCGTGCTGGAATTGACCTGGGCGCGGCCGACGGCCGAATTCAACGGCATCATCGGCGGCTATACCGGCAAGGGCTTCAAGACGGTGATCGCGGCCGAAGCCTCGGCGAAGGTCTCGTTTCGCCTCGTCCACAAGCAGGACCCGAAAAAAATCCGGGCCGCGTTCCAGAAGTTCGTCAAGGAGCGCATTCCGGCCGACTGTTCCGTCGAATTCCATCCGCATGGCGGCTCGCCGGCAATCCAGCTTTCCTACGACTCGCCCTTCCTGGCCAAGGCCAAGAATGCGCTGTCCGACGAATGGCCGAAGCCGGCGGTAACGACGGGCAGCGGCGGCTCCATTCCGGTTGTCGGCGATTTCCAGACCTATCTCGGCATGGAATCGCTGCTGGTCGGGTTCGGCCTCGACGACGACCGCATCCACTCGCCCAACGAGAAATACGAGCTCAGCTCCTTCCACAAGGGCCAGCGCTCCTGGGCGCGGATTCTCGATGCCTTGACGCGCTGAGCAGCGGCACCCCTGTTTTCCTGTTGATTTTTCAGCCGATCGCGGCGAGGACGGGCCACAAGATAAAGCGCTGCAGCATCCCCTGCGGGTCAGGGGACACTATAGGGCTCGACCGGAGAAGATAATGGCCGATATCCGTTTCCATAAAAACGACCTGCCCGACCTCTCGCACTACAATGTCGGGGCAGTGGCCATCGACACCGAAACGCTCGGGCTCAATCCGCATCGCGACCGGCTGTGCGTGGTGCAGATTTCGCCTGGCGACGGCAGCGCCGACGTCATCCAGATCGCGCCCGGCCAGAAGAAGGCGCCGAACCTCGTCAGCCTGCTGAGGAACCGCGGCGTAACCAAGCTGTTCCACTACGGCCGCTTCGATCTTGCCGTTCTCTACAATGCGTTCGGCGTCATGCCGGAGCCGGTGTTCTGCACCAAGATCGCCTCGCGGCTGACCCGCACCTATACCGACCGCCACGGGCTCAAGGACATCTGCTTCGAGCTTCTCGGCGTCGGGCTGTCCAAGGCGCAGCAATCGTCGGACTGGGCGGCCGAGACGCTGTCGCCCGAACAGCTCGAATATGCGGCTTCCGACGTGCTCTATCTGCACCGGTTGCGCGATGTGCTGGCCGGACGGCTGGCGCGCGATGGGCGGACCAAGGAGGCCGATGCCTGCTTCCGCTTCCTGCCGACGCGTGCCAAGCTTGACCTGATGGGCTGGGACGAAGAGGATATCTTCGCCCATAGCTGAGGGCCGTGGGCGCGCTCCGCGGGCCGGTGACCGTTTGGAACCGGATACAGGCCGTCGCGTTCTGTCGGCTCAGTTTGTCGGTGCAATTGGGGATAATGACATGGCGGACAGAAAGCCGATTGCGACCGCGCCGACAGACGGCTCCAAGGTCTCCGTGACCTGGAAGGACAGCGACGGCGTCATCAACGAATCCATCGCGCAATATCGCGACGACGGCTGGTGGGTCTATATCGACAGTCACACGCAAAAGAAGGTCGAGCCGACCAGCTGGCGCCCTGCCGCAAGCGACGACGACGATCAATGAGCGCGCCGCTGGTGAGGCCGGCTGCTTTCGAATAGCCTGAAGCCGTTGATATCGAGGCCGATTCGGGGCTTTCCGGTCCGCGGTCGCCCTCTTGCTCGGAGGAAATCGCTATGGGTGTCGAAAGCCTGCTCGTCTTCATCATCATCGGTGCCATCGCCGGCTGGCTCGCCGGTCTCATCGTTTCCGGCTTCGGCTTCGGCCTGATCGGCAACATCATCGTGGGCATCGTCGGTGCGTTCATCGCCGGCTGGCTGTTTCCGCGGATCGGCTTTTCCATCGGCGGCGGCACTCTCGCCGCGATCATCCATGCCACGATCGGCGCCATCATCCTGCTGGTGCTGGTCAAGGTTCTGAAACGAGCCTGAGGCTCGACAACGCAAAGAGCGCGCCATGAAACAGAATACGCTCTATCTCGTCATCGGCGCGCTCGTCGTCGTGGTCATCGCGCTCGGCATCTATGTCTATCGCGAGCAGACCAAACCCAAGGGCGTCGAGCTCAAGATCGACGACAAGGGCATTTCGATCCAGCAGAACTAAGCTATGCGGGGGCGCGACATGGTTGCTTCTGACGCCCCGGAAGACGTCGATCAGCCTGGAATCACCGTGGCGGAATGGGAGAGGCTGAACAGGCCGCCAAGGCGCGAGGCGCTGCTGCGCTATCGTTGGCGGGTGTTTCGCTTTCTGAGGACATCCGCACCGGTCAGCGAATTGCAGGGGCAAGAGCAGGTATTCCGCGATGCGGTCGTCGCCACCGTGGCCTTCAACCGGCCCGAAATGATCGAATGGCAGATCCACCTGGTACGCCGATACCTGGCCGAGCACGAAAGCTACATCGTTTTCGACAACAGCAACAAGGGCGAGGCAAGGAAAGCAATCCGCGATCTCTGCCGTCGCCAGCATGTCCCCTATGTCGCATTGCCGAAGAACAGACTGGTCGTCAGCAGATCGCACGGTCAAGCGCTCAACTGGATCGTGCGGAATTTCTTGCCCAGGTTCGGGCCGAAGCTGTTCGGCTTCATCGATCATGACATCTTTCCGACTGAACCGTTTTCGATCCGCGCCCGGATGGAGGGCAAAAGCCTCTACGGCAGCGTGCGGCGCGACACGCCGACGCCAGGCGGCTGGTTCCTGTGGCCCGGCTTCTGTTTTTTCGACGGAAGCCTGTTGCGGCGACGGCTGGATTTCGCCCCGAGCTACAAGTTTCATATGGATTCCGGCGGCGGCAACTGGCCTGTGCTCTACAGGTCGATCGATCCGGCGCTGATTCGATCCGCTGAAAACAAATCGCTTCGCTTCGGCGCCGGACATGATCAATCCGAGGATTTTTTCATGATGGTCGATGGCTGGCTGCACGTCACGAACGCCTCGAACTGGAGGCGACAGCCGGTTGACAGGGGCGAACACATTGTCGCGCTGTTGCGGCAAGCCGGCGGTCCCGACCAGCCGGATGTGAAGTTCGAGCCCATCTGAACGAGACAGCGAACAGCGTGGTGTCAGTAACCTGCAAAGAGCAGACGCTGGCCTTTTTGGCTGCCCAACCCCAAGGCCGGCATTCGAACACGACTTAACCCGCCCTTAAATCGCCGCATCTACTCTTCAACCCGAACGCCATAGGCATCGGGGACATCAAGCACAGCGCATGGCGAACCGCAGAGACAGTCGCATCGAACCCAGTTTCGAGGGGCCGCCGCAGGCGCGGTCCTCGGCGGGTCTTTCGGTGAACGAGGAGGATCGCGTCGTGCCGAGCAATCGCAAAGCCTCCGCAAAACGCAAGCCGGCCAAAGGGAAATCGTCGCGGGTCAAGCGCGGCAGAAGCCGGCGCGGCCTGTTCGGCGTGCTCGGCCGGCTGTTCTACTGGTGCTTCGTGCTCGCCATCTGGGGCGGCATCGCCGTGGCCGGCATCGTCATCTACTACGGCGCCAAGATGCCGGCGGCGACGACCTGGTCGATTCCCGACCGCGCCCCCAACATCAAGATCGTCTCGGCAGATGGCCAATTGCTCGCCAATCGCGGCATGAGCGGCGGCGAGGCGGTCGGCCTGCACGAAATGTCGCCCTATATCCCGGAAGCCGTCATCGCCATCGAAGATCGGCGCTTCTACTCGCATTTCGGCATCGACCCGATCGGGCTTTCCCGCGCCATGGTCACCAATGTGCTTGGCGGGCATTTCTCGCAGGGTGGCTCGACGCTGACCCAGCAATTGGCCAAGAACCTGTTCCTGACACCCGACCGCACGCTGGAGCGCAAGGTGCAGGAAGTGCTGCTGGCGCTATGGCTGGAGCACAAGCACACCAAGGACCAGATCCTCGAAATGTACCTGAACCGGGTCTATTTCGGCTCCGGCGCCTATGGCGTCGAAGCGGCCTCGCGCCGCTATTTCGGCAAGAGCGCGCGCGACGTCACCCTGTCGGAAGCCGCATTGCTTGCCGGCCTGCTGAAGGCGCCGTCGCGGCTGTCCCCGGCACGCGATCCGAAGGCCGCCGAGGAACGCTCGCAGCTGGTGCTTGCCGCCATGCGCGACGAGGGCAAGATCAGCGCCAAGGAACTGACCTCGGCGATGAGCGCGCCGGCAACGCGTGCGCCTTCCTATTGGACCGGCTCGGAGAATTACGTCGCCGATACCATCATGGAGGAACTGCCCGACCTGATCGGCGACGTACGCGGCGATATCGTCATCGACAGCACCGTCGACCTGAACCTGCAGAAGCTCGCCGAGCAATCGATCCGCAGGCTGATCGACGACAGCGGCAAGAAACTCAACGTCAGCCAGGGCGCCCTGGTGTCGATCGACGATTCCGGTGCGGTGCGCGCCATGGTCGGCGGCTACGACTATTCGACCAGTCAGTTCGACCGTGCTTCGGAGGCACGTCGCCAGCCGGGCTCGGCATTCAAGCCGTTCGTCTATATGGCCGCTCTTGAAGCCGGCCGCACGCCCGACAGCATCCGCAACGATGCGCCGATCAAGATCGGCAACTGGACGCCCGACAATTACGGCGGCAAGTATTTCGGCAAGGTGACGCTGGCCACCGCGCTGGCCAAGTCTCTGAACTCGGTGGCAGCGCAGCTGACCATGGAGGTTGGGCCGAACGCGGTTGTCGAGGCGGCGCACCGCATGGGCATCCAGTCCGACCTGACAGCCAACACCTCGATCGCGCTCGGCACTTCGGAAGTGACGCCGCTGGAGTTGACATCGGCCTATGTCCCCTTTGCCAATGGCGGCTACAAGCCCGACATCCATTTCATCCGGCGCGTGACGACCACCGAGGGCAAAGTGCTTTACGACAGCGGCGGCGGCAGCGCGCCGCGCGTCGTCAAGCCTGAGATCGTCGGCATGATGAACTCGATGATGACGGGCACGGTTGAGATCGGCACTGCCCGGAAAGCGGCTTTCGCCTGGCCATCGGCCGGCAAGACCGGCACCAGTCAGAATTCGCGCGACGCCTGGTTCGTCGGCTACACCGCCAATCTCACCACCGGTGTGTGGTTCGGCAATGATGATGGCAGCCCGATGAAGAAGGTCACCGGCGGCGCACTGCCGGCGCAGGCCTGGCACGAGTTCATGGTTGCGGCCCACGAGGGTGTGCCGGTGCGGCCGCTGCCCGGCACCTGGAAGTCGACGCCGGCCGACACAATCGTCCCCGACGAGATACCCTCGGCGAACAACACGGCGCCGGTTCCGTCCACGTCGGTCGGTCAGCAGGCACCGGCGCGGCCAGCAGCGCCGGTTGCCCAAGCGCCAGCGCCGGTCCGCGCGGCTCGTCCCGCCCAAACCGTCGATGCCGATGGCCTTTCCATGCCGGGGGATGACGGCGCCACCGCGTCGATCAAGCACCCGGTGCCGCCAGGCGACGTTGGCGGCCCGCGCAAGAAGCGGCAGACCTCGATCCTCGACCTCCTTGGCGGCTGAGTAGACCTGCTAATTCGCCTTTGGTTTGGCGCTGCCCAGCTTCTTGCTGTCAAAGGTCAGTTTGTCGCTGTGAATTTTGCCGTCGCTGATGGTGAGGTGCTTGGCGCAGGAAAGCGCGCCGGACGACTCTGTCATCAAGTCATACATTAGCAGCGCCTGGTGGTCGTCTCCGAAGGCCGCGATCATGCGCACACCGGTCACATCCTGTGAAAGTTTGGTCAGGCCCTCGAGGTAGGGGGCCTTGCCAGTCGACTGTTGCATCGGCCCATCAAAAACGACGTCGTCGGCGACATAGGATGCTGCCTTTTCGAGGTCGTGTCCTGTCCACGCTTTGGTGAAGGCGGTGGCGATGTCGAGGGGTGCTGTCTGTGTCATGACTTTGTCCTGATAGATTGATTCAGAACCCCGCACCCTTTCCGCATTCAAGGACCAACGGCGAGCCGGCTTCCCGGTTCCTCCTTTGAGGTGAATGGTGACATTTCGGCCTCTCGCCACCTCGGCGGCGTTCGGCTACATCTGCCGGCTGGAGACCTGAAATGACTGAGCTCGACACCCGAAAGACCATCGTGCTGACCGGCGCCAGCCGCGGCATCGGCCACGCCACCGTCAAGCGTTTTTCGCGCGAGGGCTGGCGCGTCATCACCTGCTCCAGGCAGGCTTTCGCCGAGGACTGCCCGTGGCCGGCCGGGCCGGAAGACCACATCAAGGTCGATCTCGCCGATCAGGAGGATGTCGGCATCGCCGTCTCCGAAATTCGCCACCGGCTGGAAGCGCATGGCGGCCAGTTGCATGCGCTGGTCAACAATGCCGGCATTTCGCCGAAGCTCAAGGACGGCAACAGCCGCATGAATTCGATCGACACGCCGATGCATGTCTGGCGCGACGTGTTCCAGGTTAATTTCTTCGCGCCGATCATGCTGGCGCGCGGGCTGTTCAAGGAACTGGCGGCGGCCAAGGGCTCGATCGTCAACGTAACCTCGATCGCCGGAACCCGCGTGCATCCTTTCGCCGGCACGGCCTACGCGACATCGAAGGCGGCACTCGGCTCGCTGACGCGCGAGATGGCGCATGATTTCGGTCCGCACGGCATCCGCGTCAACGCGATTGCGCCGGGCGAAATCGATACCGCGATCCTGTCGCCGGGCACGGACAAGATCGTCGAGACCATTCCTCTCAGGCGCCTTGGCACCACGGCCGAAGTCGCCGACATCATCTTTTTCCTGTGCTCGCAGCAGGCGTCGTATGTGACTGGCTCGGAAATCCACATCAATGGCGGCCAGCACGTGTGACAAAACAGGATGCTCATCCTGTTATGGTGAGAACAGCCTTGCCGCTGAAGCTGCGCTGGCGCAGTGCGTCCAGCGCTTGAGCGACGTCTGTCCACGGCGCCGTCAAGGCCACGCGCGTTTCGAGCCGGCCGGCTGCGACCAGAGCGAGCAGTGAGGCGATGTCCTCGCCAATGCCTGGACCAGACGTGTAGTACGCAAAAGTCTGAAGCCTTGCCCCTTCATGATCCGGAATGAACTGGCGGAATCCGACGGGCGTCAGCTCGCCGCTGCTCGAACCGAACATGACGATGGTCCCGCCAGGTGCGATACGTTCGATCGCGCGTGCGAGGCTTTGGCCGCCGACCGACTCGGTGATCAGCGAGAACGGCCCCTCGGCCAGATCGATCGCTTCGACAACCTGCCGGGCTCCGAGGCCGCGGAGATCGTCGGCGTGCCGGGCCGCGGCGATTGCCGTCACCGAGGCGCCTTGCTCGCGGGCGATCTGGATCTGAAAACGGCCGACCGCTCCGCTTGCACCGGTGATCAACACCTGCTGGCCGGCGAGGTCGCCGCCATGGCGTAGAGTCCTTAGTGCCGTCGTACCGGCGACAGGAAGCGTGGCTGCGGAAACGAAACTGACGTCATCCGGCAGGACGGCGAGACGGTCGATTGGGACTGCGATGCGTTCGGCCCAACCGGCCTCGTCGACCAAAGCAACAACCCGGGCGCCGACGGCTGGCCCGGAACCATCGGCTGCTCTTCGTTCGACAATCCCCGCGATGTCCTGGCCGGGTGTCCAGCCCTCGGGGCGTATGGCAAGCAGGCGCAGTTCGCCCCGGTTCAACGAAGTTGCGTGGACAGAGACAAGCGCTTCGTTCGAAGCCGGTTGAGGCTCGGCGATGTCGGCGAGCCTCAACCCGGTCGCGCTTTCGGGAGAGATGACCAGGGCGAGCATGGCATACCTTGTTGCTGGCTTGTCGGTGCCAGCTTGCTGTGGAAAGCACGGCAAGCTGAGTACGAGCCGGAGCTTATCGACTTTCGCTGTTAAAGAATTTAGCTATCATGGCGTTTAATCGCTAATAACAGTCAACCATGAGACAACCCCTCAGCTACCCCTGGCTCGATCTCGATGTGGATGACCCTGCCGCGCCGGCGATTGCCGTGCGCGTCGACATCCCCGACACCAGAGCGGAAGTCCCCGCCCATCGGCACCGCAAAGGCCAACTCGTCTTCGCACTCGGCGGCGGCGTCACATGCCGCGTTCCAAGCGGTCTATGGATGGTGCCGCCGCATTGCGGGGTGTGGATCCCCGGCGGCATGGAGCACAGCAATGTCGCAACCGCCAACGCCCGGATTTTCTTCGTCTACATAGAGCCGGGAGCCGCCGATCTGCCGGAGCGGTGCTGCACGCTTTCAATCTCGCCCCTGCTGCGCGAATTGATCATCGAGCTTTCCGATCGGGTGGAGGATGACGGGGCGAGGGGCGAACTCTTGACCAAGATGCTGCTCACCGAATTGCCACGCATGCCTGTCCAGCAATTGCACCTGCCGATCTCGTCCGACCCACGCTTGAACAGGATCGCCGAAGCGTTGGCGCAAGACCCTGCCGACCGCAGCACACTGGCGGAATGGGCCAACCGCATCGCGCTCAGCGAGAGCAGCCTCGCCCGCCTTGTGGCAAAGGAGACGGGGCTGAGTTTCGGGCGCTGGCGCCAGCAATTGCACTTGATCGTTGCAATTCGGGAACTGGCTTCCGGCAAGAGTGTCCAGCAGGTCTCGGGCGATCTCGGCTATGGTTCCGTTACGGCCTTCATCACCATGTTCAAGAAGGCGCTTGGGAAGCCGCCGGCCAAATACCTCAGCGGTATCGCGCAAAATGGCGGCTCTGCATTCGTGGCGTGATGCTCGCTTGAAAGGGTGGTCGAGCCGATCACGTTGCCAGCGTGCGAGAGTGCAGCTTGGGCTTTGGGACTCAGGCCACCGACGGCTCGGCGGTTTCGCGCCTCAACCCCGGTTTGGAACCGAGAACTTCTTCCACAATCCCGCGCGCAATCTCGCGCTCGCCCATGATCACCGTATCGGCGCCCAAACCCTTGAGATGTTCGACCTCGGCATCGGAATGGGCACGGGCGATGACGTTGATAGCGGGATTGGCGGCGCGGGCGCGGAGCACGATCTGGCCGGCTTCGAAGGCATTGGGGATCGCAAGGATCAGCCGGCTGGCGCCCTCGGGATTGGCGGCGGCGAACACTTCGGCATTGGCCGCATTGCCGGCGACGGTCTCGACGCTGTCCGCTTTCAGCTTCGCCAGCGTCTTGTCGGCGTCCTCGATGACCAGGAAGGGCATTGCCGCGCCTTTCAGGGCCGAGCCGACCAGGCCACCGACACGGCCGTAGCCGATCAGGATGGCATGGCCGGTGAGTGCCGTCTTTGGCGGCGGCCCGTCCTCCTTTTTCGCCGCTGCCGCGACAGAGGCCACCTGGCCCGGCTCCGTCGCCGGACCAACCGGTTTTGCCTCGACCGGTGGTGCCGTCCTGGCGGCGCGCCGTTCCAGCCACGGCTTCATCCAGTCGATGGCCAGGAACATCAGCGGGTTGAGGACAATCGACAGGATCGCACCGGCCAGAATGAGGTCGCGGCCCTGTTCCGGCAGCAGCTTCAGCCCGACGCCGAGTTCAGCCAGGATGAAGGAGAACTCGCCGATCTGGGCGAGGCTTGCCGAGATTATCAGCGCCGTGGCGATGGGATAGCCGAAGGCAACAACGATGGCGAACGCGGCCAGTGATTTGCCGATGACGATGATGGCGAGCGTCGCCAGGATCGGCCAACCATTGCTGATCAGGCTGAACGGGTCGAACAGCATGCCGACCGAGACGAAGAACAGCACGGAGAAGGCATCGCGCAGCGGCAGCGATTCTTCCGCCGCGCGGTGGCTGAGTTCGGATTCGCTCATGATCATGCCGGCGAAGAAGGCGCCCAGCGCCAGCGAGACACCGAACAGTTTGGCCGCACCGAAGGCGACGCCGAGCGCGATGGCCAGAACCGCCAGCCGGAACAGTTCGCGCGAGCCGGTATGGGCGACATAGTGCAGGATCCAGGGAATGACCCGGCGGCCGACCACCAGCATGACGATGACGAAAGCGGTGACCTTGGCCAGTGTGATGCCGACGACGCCCCAGATGCCGTAGCTGGCCGGCAGCGACAGCAGGCCGCTGGCATGGGCGTCGGCCTGCTCCTGGCCGCCGAGCACGCCAGCGAGCGCCGGCAGCAGCACCAGCGCCAGCACCATGGCCAGATCCTCGACGATCAGCCAGCCGACGGCGATGCGGCCGCGCTCGGTCTCGATCATCCGCCGTTCCTGCAGGGCACGCAGCAGCACCACGGTCGAGGCGACCGACAACGCCAGGCCGAACACCAGCCCCGCGCCCATCGACCAGCCGAGCATCCAGGCAAGACCAGCGCCAAGCGCGGTGGCAAAGCCGATCTGGACGATGGCGCCCGGCACGGCGATGGCACGCACCGACAGCAGATCCTTGAGCGAGAAGTGCAGCCCGACGCCGAACATCAGCAAGATGACGCCGATTTCGGCCAGTTCGTTGGCAAGCCCGGCATCGGCGACGAAGCCGGGCGTGTTCGGCCCGACCAGCACGCCGGCTATGAGATAACCGACCAGGGGCGGAATGCGGAAGCGGTTGGCGAGAGCCCCGAAGACGAAAGCCAGCCCCAGACCGGCGACGATGGTGGCGATAAGGGGCGTGTCATGCGGCATTGTCTATGGAGCGCCTTTCAAGTCAGCGATGTTGGATGAGCGCCGCCCAAGGCCGCCGCCTGTTTGCAATATGATGGATGGTATGTCGGCGATGCAACCCGCAAAGCCGTGAAATCGACGGCGCTGCCGCGAAAATTTGACCGGCAGCTGAGAAGCTGCCGGCCGGATCGGAATTTGTGCGGAGCTATTCGTCTCGATTCGTCAGGGCCGATCGATGATCAGGCTGCCCGCAGCAAGGCCTCGATTTCCGGTATGGCATGGTTGGTCAATGTCTTGGGAATTTCGGCGGTCACCTTGTCCCCGACCTCCTTGTGCAGCTTTTTGCGCATTGTCCCAAGCACCACCGGCGGCGCGACGAGCACGATCTCGCTGAACTCGCCGTCATGCGCGAGCTTGTAGAGCCGGGCGGCGATTTCATCGGCAAAACGCTCCTTGCCGATGCGGTGCCAGTCCGTATCCTCGACTGCGCTGCGGTGTACGGAGGGACCATCACTGTATCGGCCGGGGCTGTCACTGCCTTGCTCGCGGGTGGGCGGGTTGTCCTGCTGCATTTCCTGCACCACCTCGAGATTCGGATATTTGTTGTCACCGGCGTTCCTGAGGAAAAGCGCCTTCTCGCCATCGGCCACGATCACCCAGATAC
>NZ_RZRP01000940.1:0-2268 GCF_003997795.1 Mesorhizobium sp. M7A.F.Ca.US.005.03.2.1
CGCTTCTGTGCTGGCAAAACCCATGACGCTGATGAAGACGTTTTCGTCAGCCCGTACCGGCAGGCGCGGAAAATTGTTTTCGGCAGGCTCGGTCACGAACGCGGCGAGCAGGCGTGCGTCGGCTGTCATCAGGCACGCCGTCTCAATCTCGAAGCGGGTGGTGAAATCTGCCTCCGTGCCCGGCTGCAAATGATGAATCTCGATGACAACGATGCCGGTCAGCGGCCTGTTTCGAATGGGCTTTTCGTCGCCGGCCAGGCTTGGCCGCTGCGCCCCCGCAAGGTCGAAGCCGGCGCCCGGCCACGCCGGCTTGAGCAGCAGCACATCGTCGGAATCGATCATCGTCGCGTTGGCCGCATCGCGGTGCGCCGCCCAGACCGGCCCGCCATAGAAAGCGGCAAGAGCATCTTTCCGCGCAGCCATGCCGTCGAAGCCGCGCATCCAGACGAACATGTCAGGCCGATCGAGATCCCGGAACTGGCCGATGATGGTCATGCCGGCGGCCTCCTGGCCCTCGATCAGCCTGCTGTCGAAGATGTCGATGAGCGTGTCGCGTTGGCCTGGCTTCAGCGTGTATTGCCGCAACTCGACGACAGGCGAGGCGAGCGACGAGGGTTTCGGCGCGACGTTCTGGGGCAGGTTCATCCGGCATTCTCCAAAACAGGGTGATTGTCCTGTTTGTAAAACAGACCGGTTGTCCTGTTTTGTCAATATGCTAATGTCCGGCAATGTCAGCAGAGATGATCGCTCAACCAAAACCGCGCCCGGGAAAACGCATCAACGACCCTGAGGGCATGCGCAAGAAAGTGCTCGATGTCGCCGAGGACGCGTTCCAGGCGCGCGGCTATCACGCCTCCAGCATCGGCGACCTGATGGCGGCGGCTGATGTCAGCGGCGGCGCGCTGCATCACCATTTCCCGACCAAGAAGGCGCTGGCGCTGGCGGTGATCGACGAGCGTGTGGCGGCAGCGGTCGAAGAGACATGGATCGCGCCGGTGCTGGCGGCGGCATCAGCCCGCGAAGGCGTGCGCGCGGTGTTCGAGGCCGTGGCGGCGCAACTGGAGCAGCAGGGTTTCGTGCGCGGCTGTCCGCTCAACAATCTGGCGCACGAATTGTCGCTTGCCGACCCGGATTTCCGCCTTGCCCTTGCCGGGATTTTTGCCGGGTGGCGGCGTGCGATTGCCGACAAGCTGCGTGCCGACCAGCAGGTAGGCAAGGACGAGGGCACGGACCCCGAGCGCTTCGCCGCGCTGACGGTCGCCGCCTACTCGGGAGCGATGTCGATGGCCAAGGCCACGCAGGATGCCGGTGTGCTGCGGGATTGCCTGGCGGGGCTGGAGCGCAGCGCGCCGTCGCCATCGCCATCGCAGGGCGCATTGGCAGCCAGGCGACGCAACAGAATACTGCCACGGCCGGGAACCCCTTGACTCGCCGTGCTCTGGTTCAGCTACTCGGCCAGCGGCTTGATCGTCTCGTAGCCGTTGACGGATTCCGAACTGGTGCCTTCATCGTAGCGCCGGGCGAGCGCGGCTTGCAGATCTGGCGCATAGAGGGCGGTGAATGAATCCAGCGTCTCGCCGGCACCGTTCTTGAAGGTCTCCTTGACCGCCAGGACATTGTATTTGCACTCGCCCAGGCTGAATGTCTCCTTGCCCTTCACGACCAGGCTCAGCGTCTTGGTGCCCTTCGGCGGCTTGTTCGGCGACAACTCGACGAACTCTATCGCGGCCTTTGTCCCCGCCTTCAGCGGAAACAGCTTTCGCAGATCGGAAAACGGGATCATCGCCTGGCGACCGGTGTCGCTGTCGCGAAACACCTCGATCAGGCCGGCGAACAGATATTGGGTCTGGGGCGATTGCGATTCGTAGGTGTTGGCAACCGACATCATCCCGCCGGCCACGGGCCGAAATTCGCTCTGGATGCCGGGTCTCGCCAGAACGAAACCCTTCCTGGCGGACTTGGCGTCGACGCAACCCGCCGCATGCGCGGTGCTCGCGCACAACATCGCGGCCAGGATCATGCAGATAGGTGCGGCTTTCATTTTTCGTCCTCCTCCGCTTGCGCAAGCGAGACATGCCAGCCCCGTGGCGTCATGTCGATGATGACGCAGAGGCGCTGGACGACCGGCCGCTGTCCATGCTGAATCAGCGTATGATGAATCGCCGTTCGACTGCATCGCTTTCCCGACGCAACTTCCTGGCGCAGGCTGCAGGATTTGCCGCGGCCGGCGCCTTGTCGCGCCCGGCCTTCAGCCAGACCGGGCAACGC
>NZ_RZRP01000941.1:0-2267 GCF_003997795.1 Mesorhizobium sp. M7A.F.Ca.US.005.03.2.1
GACGCCGACCGCTTCACCCAGGCCCTCGACGCGGTCCAGGCTATGCGCCTCGCCAAGCGTCGCGCGAACCGCGTCGAGGGCCTGGGTGAAGCGGTCGGCGTCCGCGCTTCTTGCCACCGGATGCTCGATGAACTGTGCCTGCCCACCCTGCCGGTGCGGAGAAAGCACGATCTGGCGGGCGAGCCGGAGTGCTGCTTCCGCGCCATAGCGGGCGCGCACGATGTGGAGACAGCAGTCGAGGCCGGCGGCGACGCCGGCCGAGGTCACGACATCGCCATTGTCGACGTAGAGCACCGCGGCATCGACAGCGATGTCGGGATGGAGTGTTTGCAATTGTTCGCAATAGGCCCAGTGCGTCGCGGCACGTCGGCCCGAAAGCAGCCCGGCCGCTGCAATGGCGAAGGTGCCGAGGCACAGGCCGACAATCAAGGCGCCGCGTTGGTGCGCATGGCGCAGCGCTTCCATCAGCAGCGGCGATACCGGTTCGCTCAGATGATGCCAGCTCGGGATGATGACGATATCGGCGCCGTCGAGCCCTTCGAGCCCATGCGGCGCGGCAATTGTCAGCCCGGCTTCGGTATGGATCGGCCCGGCCTTGACCGCGCAGATGCGGAAGTCGAAGCGCGGCAGGCCAAGCGCCGTCCTGTCCTCGCCGAAGACCAGGCACGGTACGGAAAGATGGAACGGGCTGATGCCGTCGAAGGCGAGGACGGCAATGATCGGGTCGTTCATGGGTGCTTCCAGCGGTTGAATGCGGATTGTCCCAATTCTTTCGAATGATGTCAATCGGGCCACTTTCGGCTGTCTGGCAGCCCGCCTATCTTCCATCCATCGAATTCAAGCCGGAAAGGAAACACCATGTCTGACCCAGCCAACACCGCGCCGCGCCGGGCGCTGATCGTCGTCGATGTGCAGAACGATTACGACGGCGGCAATCTCGCCATCCAGCATCCGCCGTTCCGCGACAGCGTCGTCAATGTGGCACGCGCCATGGATGCAGCGACTGCTGCCGGCATCAAGGTGGTGGTCGTCAAGCAGATGGCGCCCGAGACCTCGCCGATCTTCGCCAAGGGCAGTCACGGCGGCGAACTGCATCCCGAAATCGCCAGGCGCGAGCGCGACCATTATGTCGAAAAGAACCTGCCCTCCGCCTTCACCGGCACTGATCTGGAAGACTGGCTTCGCGCCAATGCCATCGATACGATCACGGTGGTCGGCTACATGACGCATAATTGTGACCTGTCGACCATTATCCACGCCGTGCATATGGGCTTTGCCGTCGAGTTCCTGTCGGATGCGACCGGCTCGGTGCCTTACGCCAACAGCGCCGGCTACGCCTCGGCCGAGGAGATCCATCGCGTGGTCACGATCATCCTGCAGTCGCGCTTCGCCGCCGTGCTCAAGACCGCCGAATGGGTCGAGTGCCTGCAGACCGGCGCGCTGCCGGAGCGCGACACGATCTTCGGCTCCAACCAGCGGGCGCTGTCGCGCAGCGCTGCTTAGGGCTATCCGAAAAAACAGAAAGGGCGCCGCATCGCTGCGGCGCCCTTTCTGTTTGAATTGAAGGATTTTAGAACAGGCCTTCGATATTGCCGGCCTCATTGAGGAAGATCTTTTCCGAGGACGGCGCCCTCGGCAGGCCCGGCATGGTCATGACCTCGCCGCAGATGATGACGACGAAGCCGGCACCGGCCGAAAGCCTGACCTCGCGCACCGGCACGGTGTGGCCGGTCGGCGCGCCGCGCAGGTTCGGGTCGGTCGAGAAGGAATATTGGGTCTTGGCCATGCACACCGGCAAATGGCCGTAGCCGGCGTCTTCCCACGCCTTGAGCTGGTCGCGCACCGACTTGTCGGCGATCGCTTCCGAGCCGCGATAGATGCGCTGGACGATGGTGTTGATCTTCTCGAACAGCGGCATGGCATCGGGATAGAGCGGGGCGAACTGCGAGGCGCCGGATTCGGCCAGTGCCACCACCTTGTTGGCAAGATCCTCGATCCCGGCCGAGCCGTGTGCCCAGTGCTTGCACAGGATCGCTTCTTCGCCCATCGAGGCGACATAGTCCTTCATCGCCTGGATCTCGGCGTCGGTGTCGGAATAGAAATGGTTGATGGCAACCACCGCCGGCACGCCGAACTGCCTGATGTTCTCGATGTGGCGGCCAAGGTTGGCGCAGCCCTTCTTCACCGCCTCGACGTTTTCCTTGCCGAGGTCTTCCTTCTTGACGCCGCCATTCATCTTCATGGCGCGCACGGTGGCGACGATGACC
>NZ_RZRP01000942.1:0-2264 GCF_003997795.1 Mesorhizobium sp. M7A.F.Ca.US.005.03.2.1
ACATTGAGGGCCGCCTGGCTGATGGGACCCTGCGGCGGCGCGGGGAAGCTCCGTTCCGACACCACGTCGATGCGCGCGGCGGACAGGGACTGTTTTCCGGCTTCGGGACGCATCGAGGACCGCACATCCTCGATGCTCCTCATCGCATTCGTGGTGGGCTTCGACGGCACGCCGGGCACATCGGCAGCCGGCGCGTCCGACAGCTTCTGGGCCGCCGCTGTGACGTCGCGTTTTGGCGCGCTGGAGGCAGCGCTCGGCGACTGACCGTCAAGCGCCGTCAAAGGTCCGTCGACGGTCGACGCCTGCTCCGGCTTCGACACGGTTTCGAGTGCTTCGCGTCCGCCCGACGATTTTGAGCGGTAGGTCTTTGGCAGTGCAGCCTGTCCGCCGAGCGCCGGGTCCGACGGATTCTCGCCGGTGGCCGCATTGCCCCCCGCTGCCTTGGCCGCTGTCGAGAAATGCCGCAGGTCATGAAACGCGATCAGCAG
The DNA here is from genome assembly GCF_003997795.1 of Mesorhizobium sp. M7A.F.Ca.US.005.03.2.1. Lineage (NCBI taxonomy): Bacteria > Pseudomonadati > Pseudomonadota > Alphaproteobacteria > Hyphomicrobiales > Phyllobacteriaceae > Mesorhizobium > Mesorhizobium sp. M7A.F.Ca.US.005.03.2.1. Next base: position 489 of record NZ_RZRP01000942.1, read on the forward strand.
CGGCAGGTCGTCCTGAAGCGGCGCGGTATCCGACGCCGTCTGTTCGGCGTCGGCCTTGTGCGCCTTTGCTTCCAATTCGTCCTTGCCGGTTTTCACGCTTGCGCCTTTGGCCGAGGTGGTCCTTCCGGGCTCGGCCGATGCCGGTTCGGCCTTGGCGCCATGCCCGGCGAGGCCGGCAGCGAGCTTGCTCCAGCGCCGGTCGCGCGATCCCGCCTCTGTCGACGCCTGCCGTTCCGGGCGGGCATCGTCGCGCAGCATTTTGCCGAAGCCGGCGTCATCGTTTCTGCCGTTCGCGGCCGGCTGCTCCGACGTCGCGCGCGTGGAGGCAAATCCTGGCAAGGCCGAGCCGAGGCTGGTGGTCATTTAGGGGCGGCTCCAAGCATCTGGTCGATCAGGTCGAGCTGTCGACGTGTTCTGGTCATGGCGGCGTCGGTCGGATCGGCGGGTTCTGGACCGGCGGCGGGTGAAGGTGCCGACGCCGGCACGACGGTCGCAGGCTCGGCGGATGTGGCTGCAACTGCCGCCGTGTCCGGCGCATTGGCGGCCGATCCGCCGGAGGCCGCGGTGGCGGCGGGTTGCTCCGAGATGGCGCCTTCGACCGGTGGCAAGCCACTGTCATCGGCGTTTTGCGGCGTGGCGATCTCGGGAGCCGGAGGTTGCTCGGCCGCGACAGGGGCAGGCTTTTCCGCCGGAAGGGCGGTGGGCGGCGCGACGACCTCGCCGGCAATGGCCTGAGCGGCGTCGAGCAAGGCGCGGTCGCCCTCCGACAGCCGGCTGCGATCGATCTTGCCGAGCTTGGCACGAATGTCCTCGATTGTGCCCGAGGTGACGGTGGAAAGGCTGGCATAGAGCAGGGCGCGTGGATCGTCCTGATTGGTGTTGCCGTCACGGCCCTGCTCGGCCCGCGCCGAAGCGAAGGCCGAAAGGTCGTTCAGGCCGTCTATCGCGGCACGGCGGGCGATGCGCAGATAGATCACCTTCTCGCGCTCGGGATCCATCATCGAGGTGATGTCGCCCAGCTTGTCCTGGCTGATCGACATGTGCAGCGCGATGACGCCGGAGACAAAGGAGTCCGCGAACTGGCTGGCATAGGGCGAATAGAGGTAGCGCTCGACATACTGGGTGGAAGCAAGGGCGAAACGTGCCGCGTCGCCTTGCGCGACTGCAAGGCCGACCGAACGGCGAAGTGCCGCTTCCTCGACCAGCGTGCCGGGGCTGAGCAATCTTGCCTCGTCGAGCAGACCGAGTGCGGTCGCCGGTTGATCGCCGGCAAGCAGCGAGCCTTTGACCAAAGCGAGGAAGGCGCCGAGATCCGGAGGCAGCGCCATGGGATCGATCGGCCTCAAGGCTTCGATAGCCTTGCCGGGCCTGCCGTTGAGGTACTCAATCACGCCTTTTGCGATGGCAAGGCTTTGCGGGTCCGCCGTAGCGCGCGACGTGGCCGCTTCGACGGTCACCGGGTTGCCGCCGCTCATGCCGTAGACAAGCAGGGCCCGAAAATTCTTGGGATCCTTGTAGTCCTCGGCATTCGCCGCGCGCAGGCGCGCATCCGTCATCTCGAGCAGCTTGGCCTGCATCGGCAGGGCGGCATGATCGCCGGCGGCTATGCGGTCCTGGATGAGCTGCAGCGAGCGCACCAGCTGATACGGCTGCAGGGCCTCCTGGGCGAAACCAGTGGACGGGTGTCCGCCGGCCAGCAGCAACAGGCCAATCAACCGGCGGGTGACGGCCGCTCGCTTCATCCGCCGGTCGCCATCAGGATCTCGATGCGGCGGG
>NZ_RZRP01000943.1:0-2262 GCF_003997795.1 Mesorhizobium sp. M7A.F.Ca.US.005.03.2.1
CCGCCACAGGCTTGGCCGCGGCCTCGGAGAAATCCTTCGCAACCTGACGGTGGAACAGAGCCTGCGTCGCGTGGTCATTGCAGGCGGCGACACGTCGAGCCACGCACTCGGCGAGATGGGTGTCGATGCCCTGACAATTCGCATGCCGCTGCCCGCTTCGCCGGGTTCCCCGCTTTGCGTTGCCCACTCGCGCGTCAAGGCGATCGACGGACTGGAGGTCGCGCTCAAGGGCGGCCAGGTCGGGACCGATCGCTATTTCTCAGCCATCCGCGACGGCCTCGGCGGTTGAAACAGCCAGCGCCTGCGTCCAGGTGCTGGCCGGGGGGAACATCTCAACGCGCGAAATACGCCTTGCCGGGTGGAAATCCCGGTAACACCCGGTATTATCTGCGAAAATGCCGAAGTCGGGAGGATGCCGGGTGCAGACCAAGAAGATCATCAACGATGGCAACCGCGCCGTCGACGAGATGCTGGAAGGCATCCTGGCAGCGCATCCCCGCCATCTCAAAAGCGTGGAGGGTAGCCCACGCTCCATCGTCGCCCGCGACGGGCCGCGCCAGGGCAAGGTGGGCCTCGTCATTGGCGGCGGCTCGGGCCATGAGCCAAGCTTTCTCGGCTTCGTCGGCAAGGGATTGGCCGACGCGGCGGCCATCGGAAATGTCTTTGCCTCGCCACCGCCGGACCCGATCCTCGAATGCGCCAAGGCGGTCAGCGGCGGCGCCGGCGTGCTGTTCATGTACGGCAATTATGCCGGCGACGTGATGAATTTCGACATGGCGGCCGAGATGGCGGCGATGGACGACATCGAGGTGCGCACGGTGCTGAGCACCGACGACGTTGCCTCGGCACCGCGCGACCAGCGGCACAAGAGGCGCGGTGTCGCCGGCAATTTCTTCATCTTCAAGGCGGCCGGCGCCGCCTGCGACCGGATGTTGTCGTTCGACGAATGCGAGCGCATCGCCGGCAAGGCCAACGACCACACCTTCACCATGGGCGTGGCGCTGTCGCCCTGTTCGCTGCCGCAGACCCGCCGGCCTAATTTCGAGATCGGTCCGGACGAGATGGAGATCGGCATGGGCATCCACGGCGAGCCCGGCATCGCGCGCGAAAAGTTGAAAAAGGCCGACGAGATCACCGACGAGATGCTGGACAGGATCCTCGACGAGATGGCGCCGGCGCGCGGCGACAAGGTCGCGGTGCTCGTCAATTCGCTGGGCTCAACGCCGCTGATGGAACTCTACATCATGAACCGGCGCGTGAAGCAGAGGCTCGATGAGATCGGTGTGTCCATCCACGCAAGCTGGGTCGGCAATTACTGCACCTCGCTCGAAATGGCCGGGGCCTCGATCACGCTGCATCGGCTGGACGGCGAGTTGCAGACGATGCTGGACCACCCCTGCGACTGCGCCATGTTTCGCGCCGGCTAAACCCACTTCTGTGGCAAGGACCAAGACATGACGACAATCGACACCGCCCGCCTTGTCGCGATGTTCGCGGCGATCGCAACCGCCATGTCCGCCGACAGGGACCGACTATGCGCGCTTGACGGGGTTATCGGTGACGCCGACCACGGCATCGCGATGGAGCTTGGATTTTCCGCTGCGCGCGATGCGGTGGCCGGACTGGACACCGCGGCGACCGATCCGACCACCTTGCTGAACACGGCGGCAAAGTCGTTCCTGAATGCGGTCGGCGCCTCCTCCGGTCCGCTCTATGCGACCGCGCTCATGCGCGCCGCGGCAGCCGTCAAGGGCAAGACGGCGCTCGACGACGCGGACGTGGTCGCCCTGTTCCAGGCCATGGCCAAGGGCATTCAGGATCGCGGCAAGGCAGAACCTGGCGAAAAGACGATGATCGATGCATGGGCGCCGGCGGGGCAAGCGGCGGGCGAAGCGCTGGCCTCAGGCAAGGATCTGGCCGCCAGTCTCAAGGCCGCCGCCCAGGCGGCAGAGACAGGCGCGGAAGCGACCAAAGCGATGGTGGCCACCAAGGGCCGGGCATCACGCCTCGGCGAACGTTCGCTTGGCCATATGGATCCGGGCGCTGCGTCCGCCGTCACCGTGATCGAGGCGATGCGGACCGCCTTGACCGACTGATCATCAGCGGACTTGCCGCGTCTTTCAGCGCTTGGCGTCGAGCTTGTCGACGGCCTGCACGTTCGCGGCAGATGGGCCATTCGGATCAAACTCGGAGGCAAGCCATGCGTCGGCGATCGATTTCGCCAGTTCGGGACCGATGACGCGGGCGCCCATGGTGATGATC
>NZ_RZRP01000944.1:0-2260 GCF_003997795.1 Mesorhizobium sp. M7A.F.Ca.US.005.03.2.1
TTCGTGAGGGGCTCGCCACGCAGCCAGTTCTCCACTTTGATCGCAGGAGCCGGGGACCCCATACGCAGTTCCATCTTGGTGTCCAAAGTCATTCCACACCTTTCGTCTCTTTTGTCGCGGAATATTTTCCAGTCAAAATCGGACACGGTCTCGAGGGCATCGCTCCCTCTGGCTTGCTTCAGCGAAGCTCTCACCGTGTTGCCGCACATCAAGCTGCAACGGAGGTGCCAATTCCCTCAGCTCCGGTAAGCGGCGGGAAATGCTTTGAAATTCTCCACGAGGCCAAATGCGGCCGATTGTCGTGAACCCGACATGTCTTCTGCCGCTGTCGGGTTTCGCCCTATCACTCTTGAGAGCTTGGACGGCTCGCCTGTGATTAGACTGGCCTCGGCCCTCGAGCAGTGGCAGTTTGGCGCCAGTTCGAAAGCGCGAACTCGCCGGCTTGGTCCTCGTGCCGCCACCGCCGCGTGTGGATTCTTGCCCCGGAGTCAAAATTCGCCTCGCGGTTGCCAACGGCGGCATGCGCTCAATGCGCGTGGCGTTGAGCACCGACAGCACGTAATGGTACCAATTAGTGGATGCCCGTCGCTGCCTCCACTTCTCCAGCCAAGCGCTCGAACGACGCTACCTACCCACGTTCGAGCGCGACCGCGGAATCGCAGACTGCCGAACGTCAGCCGTTGCGAAAGGTGTAGCCGTACCCGTTGATCGCCGGTGCGCCGCCTAGATGTGCGTAGAGGACCCTCGATCCCTGTGGAAAGAAGCCCCTCTGGACGAGGTCGATCATCCCTTGCATCGATTTGCCCTCGTAAACGGGGTCCGTAATCATGCCCTCGAGCCGCGCGCACAAACGGATTGCCTCTTTGGTTTCCTCCGATGGAACGCCATAACCCGGGTACGCGTAGTCCATGAACAACACCACGTCTGCCTCGACAATTTCCGCTCCGAGGTGGACGAGCTTCGCTGTATTTTGGGCGATGCCAAGCACCTGCGCCTTGGTCTTGGCGGGCATGGCGGAGGCATCGATACCGATCACGTTGCGCTGTCGACCATCCTTGGCGAACCCGACGAGCATGCCGCCGTGGGTTGAACCAGTCACCGTACAGACGACGATATAGTCGAAGGCAAACCCAAGCTGCTCTTCCTGGGCACGCACCTCCTCAGCGAACCCCACATAGCCCAGGCCGCCGTATTTGTGGACAGAGGCGCCGGCAGGTATCGCATATGGCCTGCCGCCCCTTGCCTTGACTTCATAAAGTGCCTTTTCCCAGCTGCGGCGGATGCCGATGTCAAAGCCCTCGTCAACCAGGCGCACCTCTGCCCCCATGATGCGGCTCAAGAGGATATTGCCGACCCGGTCGTAGACAGCATCATCATGTGGGACCCAGCTCTCCTGGACCAGGAGGCATTTCATGCCGATCTTGGCGGCGACCGCAGCGACCATGCGCGTATGGTTGGACTGCACGCCACCGATTGTGACGAGCGTATCGGCATCTGACGCGATCGCGTCGGGCACAATGTATTCGAGCTTGCGCAGCTTGTTTCCGCCGAACGCGAGACCGGAGTTGCAGTCCTCGCGTTTGACGTAGATTTCCACCTTGTCGCCCAGATGCTTGCCGAGGCGGTCGAGCCTCTCGATCGGCGTGGGTCCAAAGGTGAGCGGATAACGTTCGAATTTTTCCAGCATGCTATCTCCAGCAAAAAAGTACCTGAACCTGCTACGCACCGGTCAGCCCAGGGGTATGGTCGCGTGTTAGCCGAACACAGATTCCCTATACGATCAGCTCAGTCATCAGAGGGTGACCAAAATTGGTGTGGGTCTGAGCACTGATCCTGTCATCCGCGCATCAAAGCAGCAGCACATGCTGGGCATTCGACCAAGCCGGGACACAGCTGAAAATTGCATTCCGCAGTTGATCAGAGTCAGACGACTGGTACCCGAGCTTTCCTGTAACCATCGGCATGCTGGCCCCTGTGGCGAGTTCCACGAGCGCGGCTAGAGGACTGCCAGATCAGAAAGAGCACGCGGCCGAAGTAGCCGGCCTGAAGCAGCAGCGAACAGGCCAGCGTCGTGACGACTGCCACACGGAGCGAATCCAAAGCGAAGTAAACCATCGACGCATTGCTGCACAGGACCAGCCCCACGAGCCGACAAAAAGATGAAGTGCACGCCGCTCCCCTGGTTTTCGCCAGATCATGTTGCGAGCTCGTCGGCCGGAACATGCGTCTGGCAGTTCTTGGGGCAGACGCGGCCGCAGGC
>NZ_RZRP01000945.1:0-2254 GCF_003997795.1 Mesorhizobium sp. M7A.F.Ca.US.005.03.2.1
GCATAGAAGGGCGCCTCCTCAGCCGTTGCCAGGCCGCGTTCCTGAAGCCAGCGCCAGAAATTGCCGGGATCGTCGGCATAGGCGCTCATGCCGGCGGCGCTGACATTCAGTACATGCGCCGACAGCAGCGTCGAATAGGCGATGCCCTGACCGAAATGCGGGCGCCTTTCGATCAGCGTGACGCGCAGGTCGGGATTGGGCGACTTCAGGAGATGCGCGGCCAGCACGACGCCGCTGGCGCCGCCACCGACAATGATGATGGAGTTGGCGCGCCCGGTCATAGGCATGCCTTCGCTCTGCGCAGCGCCAGTGTCAGGCCTGGACCTTCACCGCGACCGGCAGATCGCCGATGCCGACCGACAGGTCGTCGAGAGAGATATCGCGCATTTCGGCGAGGCTGCGCTGATCGAGCACCTCGGCGATCGCCTGCCGGACCTCGAGCATCAGATGTCGGACTTGGCATGTCGCCTCGTTGCAATCTTCACAGCGCTGGTACTGGGTGCGGCTGGCACAGGGGATCGGCGCCAGCGGACCGTCGAGGACGCGCACGACATGGCCGACCTTGATCTCGTCGGCGGGCCGCGCCAGGCGATAGCCGCCATCCTTGCCCTTGCGGCTCTGGACGAAGCCGGCATTGCGCAACTCGCCCAGGATGGCGTCGAGAAATTTCTTCGGGATGTTGTTGCCGGTGGCGACGTCGTTGACGAAGGCGAGCTGCCCGGCCGGCAATCGCGCGAGGTGGACAAGCGCCTTGAGGCCGTACTTACCTTTTTTGGTGAGCATGAGATCAAATTTTCTCTGGCATGCGACGGCATGGAACCATCGGTTGCAAAACGCCTGGCGTGCGTTGCCGCCGCGTCCAAGCCCGCATGACACATAAATTCTAGTGACATGATGTACAAGCCGAGAACTGCTGATTTTGCTTCGTTTTCAAGCCGCGCGGGCCATTTTGACCAGCCTTTGTGCCCACAGGGATACAAAAGCGCACGAGTTTGGGGGCGCGATCATCGCGATATGGTGACTGCTCATCGTCGCCTCCAGTCTCAATGTCGATAAGATTACTATACTTACCCTCGAACACGCGGAATGGGTTGTCAAATCGGCGGTTGTTTGAGGCATGAATTTGCCTGGAAGAGGCCGGAAGCGGGAATTCTAGTTCGCGGTGGGCGTAGGCGGAGCCATCACCGCAGTTCAGGAGGTTAGAGGTCGGTGGGACAGAGGGGGGCGCTGGCCCGCCGGCGTCGAAAGGCCTGCCCTGTGGCGACACTCTGCCCCACCGCAACCACCCTATCCGCCTCACCACCTCACCATCGACAGCTTTTTTCTAACAAGCCCGCCTTGGTTGGAAGGATTTAACTCTACAAGAACCATAGAATTAGCTGACTATTATGAAGCATTCCGGTTTTTCTCTTTTCAGGAGCCCTTCATGTCCATCATTTCGCGACGCATTGTTCTCCTCTCATCAGCGGCACTTGCCGGCGCGGCCTTCCTCGGCCCGGCCCTGGCCGACGACCTCAAGATCACCATCGGCTACCAGACGGTGGTCGAACCCTCGAAAGTGCCGCAGGCCGACGGCGCCTATGAAAAGGCGACTAAGGCCACCATTGATTGGCGCAAATTCGATTCCGGCGCCGATGTCATCGCCGCGGTCGCTTCCGGTTCGGTCGATATCGGCTATGTCGGCTCGAGCCCGCTGGCGGCGGCGGCGAGCCGCGAGTTGCCGATCCAGACCATCTTCATCGTCGGCTTGATCGGCGAATCCGAGGCGCTGGTGGCACGCAACGGCGCCGGCATCGAGAAAATCGCCGATCTCGCCGGCAAGAAGGTCGCCGTGCCGTTCGTCTCGACGACGCATTACAGCCTGCTCGCAGCACTGAAGCATGAGGGCGTCGATCCGAAGTCGGTCGAGATCCTCAATCTCCGGCCTCCGGAAATCGCCGCCGCCTTCTCGCGCGGCGACATCGACGCCGCTTATGTCTGGGATCCGGCGCTCGGCCAGATCAAGACGACGGGCAAGGTGGTGGTGGATTCCTCGCAGGTCGCCGCCTGGGGCGCGCCGACCTTCGACGCCTGGATCGTGCGCACCGACTTCGCCGAAAAGAACCCGGAAGCGGTGCGCGACTTCGTCAAGGTGACGGGCGCGGCATATGCCGAGTTCCTCGCCAAGCCCGAAGCCTGGTCGGTATCGTCGCCGCAGGCGGCCGCGATCGCCAAACTCACCGGCGCCAAGCTGGAAGAAGTGCCGCAGCTGCTC
>NZ_RZRP01000946.1:0-2251 GCF_003997795.1 Mesorhizobium sp. M7A.F.Ca.US.005.03.2.1
GTGTCAGCTTGACCCGCTGGCCGACCCGCTCGAACAGCTTGACACCGAGCGACTGCTCGAGCGCCTTGATCTGGTGGCTGACAGCGCCATGCGTGACGTTCAGCTCAGTCGCCGCCTTGGTCAGTGAACCATGGCGAGCCGTTGCCTCGAAGGCGCGCAGCGGATTGAGCGGTGGCAGGCGCTTGGTCATGGTACCACTTTGTTGTGAGATTTTCTCACAGAAAACACCCTAACAATATCAATTGATTTTTCAATGCCACTGCCAGACACTTGAGTTCAGAACAGCATCAAGACATGAAATCTGCAGGCAGCCAGCGGGACAGCGGCCCGGCCGGATGACGGTCGGTTCGCAGGCGTCACCCGCGCCGGCACTGCATCAGCCCAGGAGGAGCGGACATGGGATACGATCGCGGCAAGCTCGATGCGTTGCGTCGCAAATATGGTGAAAGCCATGGCGGCGAGATGTTCGACCCGAAATTCCGCAAGGTCGCCGACAAGATCTTCTCCAAGAGCGGCACGCGGCTGGCGCCCTATTCAGGCATCCCGACCTTTCTTGCCGCGCCCTACCGCGAAATATCGGCCGACAATCCGGATTTCGGCGATTTGCAGGTGGCGATGATCGGCGTGCCGATGGATCTCGGCGTCACCAACCGCCCGGGCTCGCGCTTCGGGCCAAGGGCGTTGCGCGCCATCGAGCGCATCGGGCCCTACAATCACGTGCTGGAATGCGCGCCGACGCATGAGCTCAGGGTCGCCGACATTGGTGACACGCCGTTCCGCAGCCGCTACCGGCTTGAGACCAGCCATGAGGATATCGAGCGCCGCACCAACCAGATCGTCGATGCCGGGGTGATTCCGCTGTCGATCGGCGGCGACCATTCGATCAGCCATCCGGTCCTGAAGGCCGTCGGCAAGAAAGCTCCGGTCGGGTTGATCCATATCGACGCCCACTGCGACACCAGCGGCCTGTTCGACATGACCAAGTTCCACCATGGCGGCCCGTTCCGCAACGCTGTGCTTGACGGCGTGCTCGACCCGACGCGCACGATCCAGATCGGCATCCGCGGCTCGGCCGAATATCTGTGGGAGTTCACCTACGAGTCCGGCATGACCGTGGTGCATGCCGAGGAGGTGACCGGCCTCGGCATTCCGGCGATCATCGAGAAGGCGCGCAAGATCGTCGGCGACGGCCCGACCTATGTCTCCTTCGACATCGACAGCGTCGATCCGGCCTTCGCGCCGGGCACCGGCACGCCGGAGGTCGGCGGGCTGACGACGCGCGAAGTGCTTGAACTCCTGCGCGGCCTCAAAGGTCTCAACATCGTCGGCGGCGACGTCGTCGAGGTGGCGCCGCAATACGACGCCACCACCAACACGGCGCACGCTGCGGCGCAGGTGCTGTTCGAGATACTGAGCCTGATGGTGTTCAGCCCGGCGATAACAGGCAAGGGCGCCTGACGTCTAGAAAAGCAAAGGCAGCCGCCGCGCTGGAGCCGGCGGCCGACCCGAACAAACAAAGCTTCCAGACAGGGGAATGACAATGACAATCCGTAAGACATTTGCCTCCATCGCCGCCGTGCTGATGCTCGGCACGGCCGGTTTCGGCCTCGCAGTTCAGGCCGCTAGCGCCGATGCGCTGGCGGACATCACCAAGGCCGGCACCATCAATGTCGGCGTCTTCGCCGACTTTCCGCCCTTCTCCTCGGCCAGCGCCGACATGAGCCTCAAGGGCTATGACATGGATGTCGCGCAATACATCGCCGATACGCTCAAGGTGAAGCTCAATCCCATCGCCGTCACCGGCCAGAACCGCATCCCGTATCTGAACGATCATCGCGTCGACCTGCTGATGAGCGTCGGCTATTCGAAGGAACGCGAGCAGGTCATCGACTTCGCCGCTGCCTACGCGCCCTACTACATCGCCGTGATCGGTCCGGCAGCGCTTGCCGTCAAAGGCAAGGAAGACCTCGCCGACAAGTCGATCGCCGTCAATCGCGGCACGCTGGAAGACACCTCGCTCACCGAGGCAGCACCGGCATCGGCCGACATAAAGCGCTTCGACAACTACAATTCGGTGATCCAGGCCTTCATCTCCGGCCAGACGCAGCTGATGGTCGTCGGCAACGACGTCGGCGCGCAGGTGCTGGCCAAGCAGGACGCACTGAAGCCGGAGCAGAAGTTCCAGCTTCTGACCTCGCCCTCGCATATCGGCCTCAACAAGAACGAAGACGGCCTGAAGAAGGCCGTCAAC
>NZ_RZRP01000947.1:0-2247 GCF_003997795.1 Mesorhizobium sp. M7A.F.Ca.US.005.03.2.1
TCCTTTGCGTTGGTGCAGGCGGCAAGAGCCAATGCCACAAGCAATGACACGGTCGTCACATGCGATCGTCTCATTTGCCTTCTAACTCCTTGGCGAAGAACGCCTCCCACTGTGGATTCACTTTACGATCAAGTCGAGATCATGGCGGGACAGCGGCCTGGGCTGGGATTCGGTGGTCAGGTAGGTGCGGCCAAGCGTCATCGCCGTCTCGGTGTCGGAGTCCATGATGATCATATGGGCGAACAGCGTCATGTTGGGCGCGATCGGTTCGGGATTGCCCTGGTAGAACATCGGCATGTCCATCCAGGACGGGGTGAAGCGGGCGCCGACCGAATAGCCGCAGGCGTTCAGCCGGTGCTTGGTCAGGCCGTGTGCCTCCATGGTGCGGGCATGCGCATCGAAGACGTCGCCGAAGCTGTTGCCCGGCATCATCGCCTTCTCGACAGCCAGGAGTGCTGCGCGGGCGGCGTCGAACAGTTCCTGATGGCGCTTCGACACCTTGCCGGTCAGCACCGTGCGCATCATCGGCGCATGGTAGTGGTTGAAGACGCCGGCCCATTCGAGCGTCAGCTGGTCGTTCTTGGTGAGCTTGCGGCGGCCGGCCTTATAGCGGCACAGCAGCGCATCGACGCCGGAGCCGATGATGAACTCGTTGGCCGGATAGTCGCCGCCGCCGGCGAAGATCGCGCCCTGCATGGCGGCCAGGATCAGAGCTTCGTCGCCGCCTTGCTTGATCAGCGGCAGTGCCGCGTCGAGCGCATCGTCGGAGAGATTGGCGGCCTTCTCGGCCTTGGCTATCTCGGCCGGGCTCTTGAACAGGCGCAGCCGGCCGACAATGCCGGACGCATCGGCGATCTGGCCGAAGGTCTGCAACTGCTCGTCCAGGCGGCGGCCGTTGAAGGCGGTCAGGCCGTGGGTGTCATATTCGACACCGATGCGGGCGCCGAGCAGGTCGAGTTCGTTGAGCAGATTGCGCAGGTCGACCGCAGGATTGGCGCCGTTGCGGTCGGTCCACAAGACGATGTTGTCGATAATCGAGGTCTGACGCGCCTGGCGCAGGTCGGCCGAGCGGGTCAGAAGCACCATCGAACCGTCGGCCTTGACCACCAGGCACTGGAAGAAGCAGAAGCCGAACGTGTCGTAGCCGGTCAGCCAATACATGCTTTCCTGCGCGAACAGCAGGATGGCGTCGAGCTTCTTTTCGGCCATCTCGATGATCAGCCGGTCGCGCCGCGCGTCAAATTCAGATCGTTCAAAATGCAGCGCCATTATTCCCTCTCCAAGACAATTGCCGAAACCTGCCGGCCGTAATCGGGCTCCTTGCGATGCGTGGTGCGCCGATAGGAGTAGAACAGGCCTTCCTCAGCGTAAGTGCAGCGGTCTAGGCCCTCAGCCGTCACGCCTGCCTTGGCCAGCCGGTCAACCGTGTAGCGGTTGAGGTCGAACATCGCATGGCCGGCATTGGCGGACGGAGCGAAATAGAGGATGTTTTCGGCGTCGGCTTCGACAAAGCGGGCGACGAATTCCGGGCCGACCTCGTAGTTTCGCGGGCCGATGGAGGGGCCTAGCACGGCGACGATGTTTTGGCGCCGGGCGCCGAGGCTTTCCATCGCCAGGATGGTGTTTTCGAGCACGCCGGTGAACGCGCCTTTCCAGCCGGCATGCGCGGCGCCGATGATGCGCGCCTGCGCATCAGCGAACAGCACGGGACCGCAATCGGCGGTCGAGGCGCCGATGGCGATGCCCGGCCGGTCGGTAACGATAGCGTCCGCCTTGGGGCGCTCGCCGGCAAAGGGCTCCCTGGCGATGACGACATCGGGCGAATGGATTTGCCAGGCGGTCAACAGATGGCTTGCCGGCACGCCCATCCAGGCAGCGACGCGGCTGCGGTTCTCGGCAACCAGCGCCTGGTCGTCATTCGATCCGGTGCCGATGTTGAGGCCCTGATAGATGCCGCCGGAAACACCGCCGACGCGGGTGAAATAGCCGTGGCGGATGCCTTGTGCCTGCGCCTTGTCCAGCAGCGGCGACCGAACGGGATCCGGTTTGGTCTGATTCAGCATGCGGGCGTTGTTGTCCGTGTGGGCGGTTTCGTCAAGAAGAAGGTGCTTGGTCGAGAACAGGCTGCAAAGCGCGGACGGGAGATTGGGAGGGGCGGCGGTAAAAAGTCAATCCGCCTCGGCAAAGGGCCGAACCGCCACGCCGCGAGGCAGCACCGCAAGCACCTTGAACAGCCCGCCCATGGCT
>NZ_RZRP01000948.1:0-2243 GCF_003997795.1 Mesorhizobium sp. M7A.F.Ca.US.005.03.2.1
GCTGGGCCTGTTCGACACCCGCCGATGCATAATCGCCGACGATGTCGCCGGTATCCGAGGGGTTGATGTTGCGCGAACCGGCATCGCCGACCCACTCGCCATCGATGAGGTTCTTTCGAAACAGCGTCATATCGTGTGTTCCTGCTTGTTGGCCGCGCGGGCATCTGTCTGAACTGGTATTTGCCAGACAATTGCCTCGCGGGAAAGCAAACAGTGAACCGCCGGCCGCGACAAAAATCCCCGTGCCTGCGCCGCGCGGATGGCGGGCGACGACGATTCCCCATCGAGCCTCGATGCAGCCAACCTCCATCGTGCATCAATCGGCTTGGGCCGATTCATTCTGTACACTTATGTCCATAGCCTTGATTTGCCTGAGGCAGCATGTCATGCGTCGTGTCGATGGCAGCTCTCGAAACGACGATTCAGCGCGCCGGCGCCACCGGCAACATCAAGGCCACTCGCGAAGACTGGCTGAAGCTTGCGCTTGAAACGTTGATCTCTGACGGAGTCGAACGCGTCCGCGTGCTGACGCTTGGCCAGAAGCTCGATGTGTCGCGCTCCAGCTTCTACTGGTATTTCAAGAGCCGGCAGGATCTGCTCGACCAGTTGCTGGATTACTGGCGGCAGACGAATACCAAATTCATCGTGGAACGCGCCAGGCGGCCTTCCGCCACCGTCATACGCGGGGTGATGAGCATTTTCGAATGCTGGGTGGACGAAAGGCTGTTCGACCCCCAGCTGGATTTCGCGATCAGGGCCTGGGCCCGTCGCTCGCCCGCCATCAGGCGCGCCTTAGACGAGGCCGACGAGGAGCGTGTCAACGCCATACGCGACATGTTCATGCGTCACGGCTACGACGAGGAGGATGCCTTCGTGCGGGCCCGCGTGCTGTATTTCATGCAGATCGGCTATTACTCGCTTGAGCTCAACGAGCCGATGAGCAGCCGCCTGCCTCACGTCGCCGGTTATCTGCGCAGCTTCACCGGCCAGGAGCCTCCGGCGGAGGATGTCGAGGACTTCTCGCGCTATGTCGAGAAGACGCTTTCGCGCAACCGATAGTACGGCCCGGCCGCCGCGGCCTGACGATTTCGCTTCGCGCATCGGCCCAATAGCAAGCACGGTTGCTGCCGACAGCAGCAGAGGAGCCCTCTGCCGTATCGGCGCAGAGCGGCGTCACGGGCGCTCATTCCGCTGCCCGCCAACCTCTAGACACATATGTACAATACCGATAGGGTACTCCACACTGGCTGGGTGGAGTGCGACAGGATGAAATCCCAATATCGGGCGATCGTCATCGGCGGCGGCGTGGTTGGAGCCTCGGTGCTCTATCACCTGGCGAAGTTCGGCTGGAGCGACGTCGCGCTGATCGAACGCGAGGTGCTGACCGCAGGGTCGAGTTGGCATGCGGCCGGCGGGTTCCATGCGCTGAACGCCGATCCCAACATCGCCGCCCTGCAGGCCTACACGATCGACCTGCTCTCCGAGGTCGAGAAGGAATCGGGCCAGAGCATCGGCATGCACATGACCGGCGGTATTTCGGTCGCCTCGGCGCCGGAGCGCTGGGAATGGCTCAAGGCTTCCTACCGCATCTTCCAGACCATGGGCATCGACGATGTCCACCTGGTCGGAGTCGATGAGATCAAGCAGCGCTGCCCGATCCTCAACACCGACGGCATGCTGGGTGGACTCTATGCCGCGCGCGAAGGCCATATCGATCCCTCGGGCGTCGTGCACGCCTATGCCAAGGCAGCCAGGCTGCGCGGCGCCGATATCATCGAGCACAACCGCGTGCTGGCACTCAACCGCCGCGCGGACGGCGGCTGGGACGTAGTCACCGAGAAGGGCACGGTGATTGCCGAACACGTCGTCAATGCCGGCGGGCTGTGGGCCAAGCAGGTCGGCCGGATGGCCGGCATCGACCTGCCGGTGTCGCCGATGGAGCACCATTATCTCGTCACCGAGGCGCTGCCCGAAATCCAGGCGCTGGACAAGGAATTGCCGCTGATCGTCGATCTCGAAGGCTTCACCTACATGCGCCAGGAACAGAAAGGCCTGCTGCTCGGCATCTACGAGATCAACCACAAGCACTGGAACATGGATGGGGCGCCGTGGGATTACGGCATTGAACTGATCCAGGAAGACACCGACCGCATCGCCGACGAGTTGGCCCTCGGCTTCAGCCGATACCCCTGCCTGGAGAATGCCGGCATCAAGCGCTGGGTGAACGGCGCCTTCACCTTCTC
>NZ_RZRP01000949.1:0-2235 GCF_003997795.1 Mesorhizobium sp. M7A.F.Ca.US.005.03.2.1
GGTAGGGCCGATCATCGTCCTGGCGCTGGCGGCGATGCCGTTCCTGGCACGCGGCCTCAACGCGCTGGCGCTTGGCGAGGCGACCGCCGGCCATCTCGGCATTCCGGTGCAGCGGCTGAAATACACGGCCATCGTCGGCGTCTCCGCCGCGGTCGGCGCATCCGTCGCCGTCAGCGGCGGCATCGGCTTCGTCGGCATCGTGGTGCCGCATCTGCTGCGCCTGCTGATTGGTCCGGACAATCGCTATCTGCTGCCGGCGTCGGCGCTGCTCGGCGCCTCGCTGCTGCTTCTGGCCGATGCGGTCGCACGCACTATCGTTGCGCCGGCCGAACTGCCGATAGGCATCGTCACCGCGGTAGCGGGCGCGCCGTTCTTCCTTTGGATCCTGCTGCGCAAGCGCGGCGTGGTTGATTTGTGAGGCTTGATGATCGAGGCAAAGGATGTTTCGGTTGATATCGCCGGCAAGCCTATCGTCAGTGGTGTCGATTTCCACGCGCGGCCCGGCGAGATCGCCGCCATCGTCGGCCCCAATGGTTCGGGCAAGACGACCTTCCTCAAAGCGCTCTCCGGCGAGCTCGCCTATACCGGCCGCGTTGCCCTCAACGGCCGAGATCTCTCGCCGATGAAGCCGGCCGAGGCAGCCGTCCATCGCGCGGTGCTGCCGCAGGCGACGACGCTGTCGTTCCCGTTCACCGTGCGGGAAGTGGTCAAGCTTGGTCTTGTCGGCGGCCGTTCGGGCGCCTTGCCGGGCGAGGATGCGCGGCTGCCGGAACGGGCGCTGGCGCGTGTCGATCTCGACGGCTTTGCCGGCCGTTTCTACCAGGAGCTTTCCGGCGGGGAGCAACAGCGCGTTCAGTTGGCGCGCGTGCTGTGCCAGGTCTGGGCGCCGGTGCTCGACGGCAAGCCGCGCTTTCTGTTCCTCGACGAGCCAGTGTCCAGCCTCGACATCAAGCACCAGCTGATCATCATGAACATTGCCCGCGACTTCGCCAGAAGGGGCGGTGGCGTGGTCGCCATCCTGCATGACCTCAATCTGACGGCCATGTATGCGGAGCGGATCTTCGTCATGCATCGCGGCCGGCTGGCCGCCGCCGGATCGCCGCGGGACGTGCTGAGCGATGATCTGATCGAGAAAGTGTTCGACTGCCGGCTCAGGGTCGGCGTGCTGCCGGCGGGCAATATGCCGTTCGTGCTGCCGCAGTCGGCGGTCTATTGATATTCAGGTGAGGCCGGGCCTGCGAATGGCGGTTTCCTGGGCTTCTCCCGCCAATTGTCGAAGTCGGCGCCGCCCCTCATTGCCCTGCCGGGCATTTCTCTCCGTAGAACGGGGAGAAATACGCTAGGCAGCCGGGGCGCGGCGCTCCATCAGCATGTCGATGCCGAGCAGGTTGCGTACATTCGGCCGCGCCGCTACCAGATCGGCGATCGTATAGCGGGCGAGCACTGCGAAAAACGCATTCAGGGCCTCGCGCAGCGCCGAGTTCAGCGCGCAGCTGTCGACGAGCGGGCATTCGGCGGCATCGTTCTCGAAGCATTCGGCCATGGCGAAGCTCTCTTCCGTCACGCGCACGACATCGAACAGGCTGATGGCTTCGGCCGCCCGGCCAAGTTTGACGCCGCCATTCCTGCCACGCACGGTCTGGACGAGGCCGTGCTCGACCAGCGGCTGCAGGATCTTGAACAGGAAAAGCTCCGACACCGAATAGGCGGCCGCGATCTCGGGAATACGGCTCAATCGGTCGTCATTTGCCGCGCAATACATCAAGATGCGCATGGCATAGTTGGTCTGGCGCGTAAGCCGCATATTGTCCTCACAAGGCACTGGGGCGGTGCAACCCACGCCAGATCTGGAAATTTTGCTGATGCGGCTTTGACCCGAAATTCCGGATTCGCCACATTGGCCCAGGCGGAATATGGCCTATACCTTGGAATAATTCCAGACTAGCTTGGCGCGATAGATGAATTTTCTCCTCAACTTTGTGTGCGCAGCCGGGCAAGATGCCGGGCGAAACCGGCTGTCGCGGGTATTTCGGCCGTCGGAACACTAGATAGGCTGAGATCGACGAGGAGCGGCTCACCCATGTCACAATCGGCTTCGCCCTTGACGCCGGTCCGTTTCGATGCCGAAGCGGATGCGAAGCTTTCCGCGTTGCGGCGGACGAAATTCCTCGCGGCGGCCGCGCTGGCGCTTTGCGTACTGGTGTTTGCGCTCGCCAAATCGTTCGAGCACATCCA
>NZ_RZRP01000094.1:0-11934 GCF_003997795.1 Mesorhizobium sp. M7A.F.Ca.US.005.03.2.1
GCGCTACAAGGTGCCGTCCGACGTGATCATGAAGGTCAACGGGCTGAGCGCGACCAAGGGGCTAAAGACCGGCCAGAAGCTGGTCATCCCGGCCTATGCCTATTCCAGCAAGAGCGAGGCGAAGGTCGCGGATGCCAAGCCGGCGAAAGACGGCAAGCACAACCTGCCGGCCACTGCGCCGGACAAGGTCGCCGTTCTGCCGCAGCAGCCGAAGCCTAAGGAAGGCAAGTCCGCCGCTCAGGTCGACGCGTCGGCCGCAGCAAACCAGCCCAAGGAGCCCAAGCCGCAGGTTGCCAAGACGACCGGCGCTGCTGGGACCTACACGGTCCAGTCGGGCGACACGATGTCTTCGATTGCCAGGAAGACCGGCGTCGGCGTCGTTGCCCTAAAGCAGGCCAACGGGATGAAGGACGGACTGCTCAAGATCGGCCAGACCCTGAAGGTGCCGGCCGGCGGAACCGCGACCGTCGCCGCTGCCAAGCCGGCCAAGGTCGATCCGGTGACGACGGCCACCACGCAGCCCGCGGCAAAGACCACGCCGTCTGAAACGCTGGCGTCCTACACGCCGCCGAAAAAGGATTCGAAGGTCATCCAGCAGGCCGAGGCCGACGATGCCGTCGCGCCTGATGCCACCGGCATCGGCAAGATGCGCTGGCCGGTGCGCGGCCGCGTGATTTCCGGTTTCGGCTCGGGCAAGGACGGCGTCGATATCGCCGTGCCGACGGGCACACCGGTCAAGGCGGCCGAGAACGGTGTCGTCATCTATGCCGGCGACGGCCTCAAGGAATTCGGCAACACGGTGCTGGTGCGCCACGAGAACGGCCTGGTCACCGTCTACGGCCATGCCAGCTCGATCGAGGTGCAGCGCGGCCAGAAGGTCAAGCGCGGCCAGGAGATCGCGCTGTCGGGCATGAGCGGCACGACGGACTCGCCGAAGCTGCACTTCGAAGTGCGCAAGAATTCGGCGCCAGTCGATCCCTCCGGTTATCTCGAATAGTCGGGGCTGTTTCGAATAGAAGAAAAAAAGCAATTTGCGGGCCGTCTGACCTCCAGTCCGGCCCGCCGGCTCAGCCCGTTCCGAAAGGAGCGGGCTTTTTCAGTTCCGGTGCGACGCGCCAGTCTTCAAGCTTCAAAGATGGTCGCGCAGAGTGTCGGCGATCATGACGCCAAGGCTGCTGGCCTTGACGCCGAGAAGCGTCTCCGCGTCGGAGGAATCGACCAGCAAGGGTTTGTCGAAGAGATAGCTCATCTCGATAAGCTCATGCATGCCCAATGCTTCCACTTCGGAGATGGAATAGGAGCGTGTTTCTGGAATTTCACGGTGAAGCATTGCCGCGGTCGCCCGGATGAGTTCCCGGGATGGGGCGTGTTGCGATGGAACATGGAACGCCCGTCCCCATTCGCCCGTGTAGCGCGAGGCAGCGACCAGTGTCCTGGCCACGTCCTTCGTGAAGGACCAGGCGTGAGTTGCGTCGAGGTCGCCAATGAAAGCCGTCGGTTTCCCCTCGAGTATGGAGGGCAGCGCGACCAGTGAGAAAGAGCTGATCGCGCCATGTCCAAGATAATCGCTGGACCGCACTTCGACGGCCGGCACGTCCGCACGGACCGCCCGCTGCCACATGATCGTCCGGGCGGTTCCTTTCTTCGAAGTCGGATCCAGAGACAGGTCGGAGTGAAGCGGGCTTTCGGCATCTTTGCCATAGCCATAGAGATTTCCGAGCACCACAAGCTTCGCGCCGACCGCTTCGGCAGCCCGCACGGTGCCGTCGATGATTGGGAAGAAGTCGGTCGGCCAGCGGTGATAGGCGGCCATGGCGCACATGAAGATCGCGTCGGCGTTTCGGCTGATACGCGCCAGTTCCGCGGCATTGGTGGCGTCGGAGTGCACGGTCCGGACGTTTTGCAGCGCGTTCGAACCGACACTCCGGCTCGTCAAGACAACATCATGGCCTTCTTCGCCCAGAAGCCGCGCGGTCTCGCGACCAACCGGGCCTGCTCCCACAACAACATAGAAACTCATGGCATAACCTCTCATCCAAGTTTTATGGAGAGGCGTAGGTACATAGCCACGGCATTGAAAATCGCGCGGGAATTGCCAAGTCTTGAACAGGTTTTGCCATGAATCGAGAAAGCATGCTCTCGCAAGTCGCCCCGGCCCGATCCCCGTCCGACGTAACATTGGCCTCCCGGCATGTCGAAGCCGGGGTCCATCGTCTGCTCCGGGCGCCACACCATCGCATCATGGTGCATGCAAGTGCCGCGACGCGCTCCTACTGCCATGAGGTTCGACGATATTTCGTCAGGCGCGCCGGCGATATCGACCTGGTGCCCGCCGGTCAGGAGGGTGGGTTCGAGGCTGAGACCCCGTTCGACACGATCGAGATCGCGTTACAACCGGCCTTGATGGAAAGGGTGGCAGCCGAACTTGGCGGCAAGGCGCGCGCATTGCCGCTCGGCACACGTCACCTGCTTCGTGACCAGCGCATCGAACACCTCGCGCGAGCACTGGAGAGCGATCTCAATGCGAAGTCGCCGAGCGGGTCGTTGTTTGCCGACAGCATCGGCGCCGCGCTCGCTGTGAGGCTGCTTGGCCTCGGTGAACCTGATATCGATCGCGCGAGCCGGCTGTCGGATACTCAGCTCAAGCGCGTGCTGGAGCATATCGAGGTTGCGCTGCACGAACCCCTGTCGATCCATCGACTGAGCCGGGTTGCCGGCGCCAGCAGTTCGCACTTGCGGACATGGTTCAAGGCGGCGACGGGCTTCACCCTGCACCGCTACGTGCTACGGCGTCGCGTCGAACGCGCACGCGTCCTGCTGCAGCAAGGCGATCTCAGCACAAGCGAGGTGGCGGAATTGACGGGCTTCGCGCACCAGTCACATCTGGCGCATTGGATGCGGCGTGAGATCGGCCAAACGCCGCGTGATTTGCGGCGGTCGCAGCCGCCCAAATGATCTTGTCATCGGATGGCGTTGGCGACGCTATCCAACGCATCAGTCCTTCAGCGGTTTGCCGAGCCGGCCAGCCAAATCCTGGGTGAACTGCCAGGCGACGCGGCCCGAGCGGCTGCCGCGCGTCGTCGCCCATTCCAATGCTTCGGCGCGCAGCGTGTCGGGATCGATTGTCAGCCCGTGATGGCGGACATAGCCGTCGATCATGTCGAGATACTCGTCCTGCGAACATTTGTGGAAACCGAGCCACAGCCCGAAGCGGTCGGACAGCGACACCTTTTCCTCGACCGCTTCGGACGGGTTGATCGCGGTCGAGCGTTCATTGTCGATCATGTCGCGGGGCAACAGATGGCGGCGGTTCGAGGTGGCGTAGAAGATGACATTGGCTGGACGGCCCTCGACGCCGCCTTCGAGCGCTGCCTTGAGCGATTTGTAGGAGGTGTCGTCATGGTCGAAGGAGAGGTCGTCGCAAAACAGGATGAAGCGGAAGGGCGCCGCCTTCAGCAGACCCATCAGCTTCGGCAGCGTGTCGATGTCCTCGCGGTGGATCTCGATCAGCTTCAACGGCAGGTCGGACCTGGCCTTGGCGTTGATTTCCGCATGCACGGCCTTGACCAGCGACGATTTGCCCATGCCGCGCGCGCCCCACAACAACACATTGTTGGCCGGGTAGCCGGCAGCGAAGCGTTCGGTGTTGTCGACAAGGATGTCGCGGACGCGGTCGACGCCACGGATCAGTCCGATGTCGACGCGGTTAACCCTGTGCACCGGTTCCAGATAGCCCGGATCGGCCTGCCAAACGAAGCAATCGGCCTCGCGGAGGTCGGTTTGGGGCACCGGCGGCGGGGCAAGGCGGCTCACCGCTTCGATCAGCCGGTCGAGTTTCTGGTTCAGGGCCTCAATGCTGCTGTCGGTCATGTCTGTCTTTTGTTTTCGCGTTTTTGATGTCTTGGGGCGTGAAGCTGCCCGATTTCGCCTGATACAAAACCGGTTGCAACCTTTTGTTCGAGCATAATTTTTTGCGGAAACCGGCTCGCGCTTTTTGCGATCCTGCTCTAACACGGCTCAACAGGCCGGAAAAGCAGCCGATTTGGCCGGCCGCGCAGTTGCATTGACAACTTTACCGACTATATTCCGGCCAAATTTCAAGGGGCCGCCAAATTGGCGGCTGTTTTCAAAATTCAGGAGTACCTCGATGTTCGTGACACCGGCATACGCCCAAGGCGTCGGCGCTTCTCCCGATATGTTCCAGTTCATCAATATTTTGCCGTTTGTCCTGATTTTCGTGATCATGTATTTTCTGATCATCCGGCCGCAGCGCACGCAGCTGAAGAAGCGCGGCGAGATGCTGGCCGCGGTCCGTCGCGGCGACACGGTCGTCACCGGCGGCGGCTTCGTCGGCAAGGTGACCAAGGTGATCGACGACAACGAGCTCGAGGTCGACCTCGGCAATGGCTTGAAGGTGACGGCGCTGCGCTCGACGATCGCCGATGTGCGCGTCAAGGGCGAGCCGGTGGCCAACCAGAACGCCAAGAAATAATCCAATTTTAGGCGGAGCGATCCGCGGACACGCTCTGACGGACGACGCCATATGTTGTATTTCTCGCGCTTCAAGATGATCCTGATCTGGGTGGCCGTGGCCATCACGGTGATCCTCGCCGCGCCCAACCTGTTCTCCGCCAGCACGCTGGCGCAGCTGCCCAACTGGGTGCCGAAGCGGCAGATGACGCTCGGCCTCGACCTGCAGGGTGGTTCGCACATCTTGCTGGAAATGAACCAGAACGATCTGATCAAGGACCGGCTGGAGACGACGCGCGACGAAATCCGCACGCTGCTGCGCGACGCCAAGATTGGCTATACCGGCCTTGCCGGCACCGGGCGGACCCTGCAGGTTCGCATTACCGATCCCGCCCAGATCGATGCCGCCAAGACGGCGCTGAAGACGCTGACCGATCCGGTCGCCGCCGGCCTGTTCACCGGCGGTTCCGTGCAGGAAATGACGCTCGACGATTCCGAGCCCGGCCTGCTCAAGTTCAACGTCACCGATGCCGGCATCAAATACCGCACGTCGACCGCGCTGACGCAGTCGATCGAGGTGGTCGAACGCCGCGTCAACGAACTCGGCACGACCGAACCCATCGTGCAGCGGCAGGGCGACGACCGTATCCTTGTCCAGGTGCCGGGTCTTCAGGACCCGCAAAGGCTGAAGGAAATCCTCGGCCAGACCGCCAAGCTGACCTTCCAGATGGTCGACCAGTCGATGCCGGTGCAGGACGCGCTCAACGGCCGTCCGCCTGCCGGCTCGTCGGTGCTGTATTCGCAGGACGATCCGCCGGTTCCGTATCTGATCGAGAACCGCGTCATCGTCTCGGGCGAAAACCTCGTCGATGCGCAGGCGACCTACAATTCGCAGAACAACGAGCCGGTGGTGTCGTTCCGCTTCGATTCGAAGGGGGCGGCGCGCTTCGGCCAGGCCACGGCGCAAAATGTCGGCAAGCTGTTCGCCATCATCCTCGACAACCAGGTGATTTCGGCGCCGCAGATCCGCGAGCCGATCCTCGGCGGCACCGGCCAAATCTCCGGCAATTTCACCGCCCAGAGCGCCAACGATCTCGCCGTGCTGCTGCGCGCCGGCGCACTGCCGGCGACGTTGACGGTGATCGAAGAACGTACAGTGGGTCCGGGCCTTGGCCAGGATTCGATCCATGCCGGCAAGGTCGCCGGCATCATCGGTTCTATCCTCGTCGTTGCCTTCATGTTCGTCGCCTACGGCTTCCTCGGCTTCCTCGCCAACATCGCGCTGGCGGTGCACGTGGCGATGATCGTCGGCGTGCTCTCGTTGCTTGGCGCGACGCTGACCTTGCCTGGCATCGCCGGTATCGTGCTGACCATCGGCATGGCGGTCGATTCCAACGTGCTGATCTACGAGCGCATCCGCGAGGAGCGGCGCGCCGGCCGCTCGGTCATCCAGGCGATCGATACCGGTTTCACCAAGGCGCTGGCGACCATCGTCGATTCCAACATCACCTCGCTGATCGCCACCGTGGTGCTGTTCTATCTTGGTACCGGTCCGGTGAAGGGCTTTGCCATCACCTATGCCATCGGCATCCTGACGACCGTCTTCACCGCCTTCACCTTCACCCGTCTGCTGGTCTCGATCTGGCTGCGCCGGGCTCGCCCGAAGGAATTGCCGAAGGCGCCGGTGACCTTCGTTCCGCCCGGCACCAAGATCCCCTTCATGGGCATCCGTCGCTGGACGTTCACGCTGTCCAGCGCACTTTCGATCCTGTCGGTGGTGCTGTTCATGACCGTCGGCATCAACTACGGCATCGATTTCAAGGGCGGTTCGCTGATCGAAGTGCAGGCCAAGAGCGGCAATGCCGATCTCGCCGACCTCCGCGCGCGGCTGACCGAACTCAACATCGGTGAAGTCCAGGTGCAGCAGTTCGGTACGCCGAACGACGTGCTGATCCGCGTCGGGACGCAGGATGGTGGCGAAAATGCCGAGCAGACCGTCATCGACAAGGTGCGCGGCGAGCTGCAGGATAATTATGACTTCCGCCGCGTCGAAGTGGTGGGACCGACCGTGTCCGGCGAGCTCGCCAAGCAAGGCACGATCGCCATGCTGATCGCGCTGCTCGGCATCCTGATCTATGTCTGGTTCCGCTTCGAATGGCAGTTCGCGGTCGGCGCCATTGTGGCGACGGTGCACGATGTGGTCATGACGCTCGGCTTCTTCGTCATCTCCGGGCTGGAGTTCAACCAGTCGTCACTGGCGGCGATCCTGACGATCATCGGCTATTCGCTGAACGATACGATCGTGGTCTATGACCGTGTCCGAGAGGATCTGCGAAAATACAAGCGCATGCCGCTGCCGCAACTCCTGAACAACGCCATCAACGAGACGCTGTCGAGAACGACGCTGACCTCGGTGACGACGATCCTGGCGCTGCTGGCGCTGGTTCTGTTCGGTGGCGAGGTGATCCGCTCGTTCACCATGGCCATGCTGTTCGGCGTGATCTTCGGCACCTATTCGTCGATCTTCATCGCCGCACCGCTGCTGATCCTGTTCAAGCTGCGGCCGCAGGCTTCAGCCGACGAGGAGAAGCCGGTCAATGGCGGCAAGGCGGTCGCGACCTGACGCGCCCCCCCGAAGAGGTTTAACGGTGACCAGCAAAGGCATCGTCATCCGCGAGGCGCATTTCCCGGGCCGCGCGCCGATCGAAGCCTACGGCAATGGCGGATTCCGCTTTGCCGACATGTCGCATCGCGGTTCGCTGCTCTGTCTGCCATCCGGCATCCATGGCTGGGAGCCGGTGGATCCCTTGGCGCTGACGGTGGCGGATTTTGACAGGCTGCTGTCCGAGGCCGACAAGATCGAGATCCTGCTGGTCGGCATGGGCAGGGATCTTCGGCCGTTGCCCGCTGCATTGCGGGCCGCGCTGAAGGCCGCCGGCATTGCATCCGACCCGATGTCGACGGGTGCCGCGGTGCGGACCTACAATGTCCTTCTGGCGGAAGAGCGCGCCGTGGCTGCCGCGCTCATTGCCGTCGATTGATATGCCTCGAAGCGCTGAAATCGTCATGGACGCGGTGCGTGCCGCCGACCATGATCGCTATCTGACCGCGCTCTACGCGCCGGACGGCAAGCGCTACGCGCTGTTTTCGCTCTACGCCTTCAACGCGGAGATATCAGGTATTCGCGATCGCATCCATGAGGCGCTACCGGGCGAGGTGCGGCTGCAATGGTGGCGCGATGTCATTGCCGCCGGCGGCGAGGCCGGCGCCGGCCATCCCACTGCCGAAGCCGTGAACGCTACGATAGCGACGTTCGGCCTGCCGAAGCCGGCCTTCGAGAACATGCTCGATGCGCGCATCTTCGACCTCTACGACGACCCGATGCCGTCGCGCACCGATCTGGAAGGCTATTGCGGCGAGACGGCCGCAGCACTCATCCAGCTTGCGGCGATGGTGCTCGACCCCGGCGAGGCGCCGCGCTTTGCCGAACTGGCGGGCAGGGCAGGCTGCGCACAGGCGATGACCGGCCTGCTGCTGCTGTTGCCGCTGCACCGCCAGCGCGGACAATGTTTTGTCCCGGCCGACATTCTGGCGGCAGCGGGATCGTCGCCGGAAGAATTCGTCACCGGCGACGGCGGACCCGGCGCCAAACGCGCGGTGGCGGCGATGATGGCGCTGGCACGGGAACATCTTTCCGCCTTCGAGCAAGGCGCACCGGCTCTCCCGGTCTCGCTGCGCCCGGCATTCCTGCCACTTGCCCTGTCACGCGCCTATCTCGGCAAGATGGAGAATGGCTCGCCGCTCGAAGGCGTGGCGCGGCTGTCGGCCTTGCGCCGGCATTGGCTGCTGCTGCGTCGTGCGAGCAGGGGCTGGCCTGCTCTTTGACGTAAACGTCAATCATGTTAAGACGTCCCCGCGCCAAACTGTTGCCGAAGACAACAGACCGGCTCGGAGGAGATGAATGAGCTTACCCATATTGGTGGCGATCGTTACCTTCGGCATCGCACTGTCGGTTGCGGCGGTGCATTTCACCGGCGGCAGCAAGACGGCGACGCTCAGTGGCACCGATCAGGCAGTGAGCCGATTCGCCGAGGATTTTCCCGACGAGATCGTGGCGGCGGTCCGCCTGACAGCAGATGCCGGGACCGCGTTCCTGGATATCGGGCGAGGGCGCTTCGGGATCGTTCACAGCGTAGGCGACTGCTTCTTGACCCGCATCGTCACGCCTCAAGATGTCACGATTTTGGACGCTGGAGACGGGAATACGGTCTCGCTGCGGCTCGCCGATTTCACCTGGAAGGGCGGCCGCTTCCGCTTTGCCAGCGCAACGGATGCGCAAGGCTTGCTGAAGGCGCTTGAGCCGCAGAGTTTCGGCGGAGAGGCGGCATGATGGACGACTACAATTTTCCGCAGGTCACTCAACTGGCCATCCCGTTCTTCGTTGTCGCGATCCTGATCGAGCTTTGGTTGGTGCGCACCGGCCGTGCCAAGGGTTCGTTCGAAACGCGCGACACATTGACCAGCCTGATGATGGGTACCGGCAATGTCGTTGCCGGGCTGCTGCTTGGCGTCGTGTCCTACTGGGCGTTGCTGTGGCTCTGGCAGTTCCGCGTCTTCAATCTCGGCCTGTCGATCTGGATTTTTCTGGTGGCCTTCCTGCTCGATGATCTGCGCTACTATTTCTATCACCGCATCGCGCACCGGGTGCGCTGGGTTTGGGCCGAACACGTCAACCACCATTCCAGCCAGCACTACAATCTGTCGACAGCGCTGCGGCAGAGCTGGACGGGCCTGTTCACCTTCATGTTCATGCTGCAGGCGCCGCTGGTGCTGCTCGGCTTCCACCCGGCGGTGATTGCCTTCACCTTCGGCTTCAACCTCGTCTGGCAGTTCTGGATCCACACCGAGACCATCGGCAAGATGTGGGGCTGGTTCGAGTTCGTCTTCAACACGCCCTCACACCACCGCGTCCATCACGCCACCAATCCGCGCTACCTCGACGCCAACTATGCCGGCACGCTGATCATCTGGGACCGCATGTTCGGCACCTTCGTCGGGGAACTGGAAGAAGACCGGCCGCGCTACGGCATCGTCAGGAATCTCGGCACCTTCAATCCGCTGAAAGTGGCATTCCATGAATGGATCGGCATGTTCAGGGATGCCTTTGCGCCCGGTCTGACCTTGAGCGATCGCCTGAACTATCTGATCAAGCCGCCCGGCTGGAGCCATGACGGCTCGCGCGAAACCTCGGAGAGTTTGAAGGCGGCCTATGTCAGGCGAAATCCGGGTGAGGCGGGAAAGCCGGGATTGCCGATGGCTGGTGTCGAGCCGGCTGAATAATATCGCCTCAGGATGGTTCGTTCGACCCGCCGTCGCGCATCAGCGTCTCATAGTCGCGACCGCCATAGAAGATGTTGACGATGCGGATGACATCGTTCTCGGTCAGGTGGTGATGACGGCGGAATGCTCGGAATGGGACGGGTCGTAATCCCCGAACGATATCGTCGCGCGAGCGACCGCCACGAGGCGCATTGCCGATACTCTGACAGCGCTCTTCTATCCGATCCACGAAACCGTTGGCGATGTTTTCGCTGCCGCTGCTCTCAAGGATGTAGGCGCCAATTGCTTCTAGATCGGAGATCGCGCTTTCGCTAAGAACGACGGCGGGACGCTGGATCATCGCTCTCCCTCGTCAGTTGCGAAATCCGGCTCTTTACCCGGTCGATCGCCTCATCGAGCGGAACAGCGGGTCTTTTGTCTTCGATCGACGCCTTCACCCGCGCCCTGATGGACGCCATGCGTTCAGCGTGCTCTTCCTCCTCGCGCTGGAAGGCAGGGCGGCGCGGATGACTTCACTGGCCGAACCGAAGGAGCCGTCTTCGACTTTGTCCCGGATCATGGGGTCCAATCAGAACGCGAAGCTGTTTATTCCGCCGCTTCGGCCGTTTCCGGTTGCGCCGGAAGTCCCAGCCAGTGCCGGCAATCAGCCTGCGCACGCGATGTGATGGCGTGCCGCTTGGCAACGGTCTTGTCCTTGCCGCGCATGCGTTTGCCCTCGGCCTTCGGAGCTTCGACGGGTGGGAACAGGCCGAAATTGACATTCATCGGCTGGAATGAGCGCTTTCCCGGCTCGTCATCGGAGACAATATGACCGCCGGTGATGTGGTTGAGCAGAGCGCCGAAGGCCGTGGTCAGCGGCGGCAGGGACGGAGCAAGGCCGAGCCGTTCAGCGGCGGCGAAGCGGCCGGCGAGCAGGCCGATCGCAGCGCTCTCGACATAGCCTTCGCAGCCGGTGATCTGGCCGGCGAAACGCAGGCCGGGCCGCGACTTCAGTTGCAGCGAAGCGTCGAGCAAGGTCGGCGAGTTGATGTAGGTGTTGCGGTGCAGGCCGCCGAGACGGGCGAAATCGGCGTTTTCGAGACCCGGTATAGTGCGGAAGATGCGCACCTGCTCGGCATGCTTCAACTTGGTCTGGAAACCGACCATGTTGTAGAGCGTGCCCAGCGCATTGTCCTGCCGCAACTGGACGACGGCATAGGCCTTTACCGTCGGATTGTGGGCATTGGTCAGCCCCATCGGCTTCATAGGCCCGTAGCGTAGCGTCTCGACACCGCGCTCGGCCATGATTTCGATCGGCAGGCAGCCGTCGAAATAGGGCGTGCCTTCCCATTGCTTGAATTCGGTTTTCTGGCCGTCGACCAGCGCTTGCACGAAGGCAAGGTACTGGTCCTTGTCCATCGGACAATTGATGTAGTCCTTGCCGGTGCCGCCTGGCCCGACCTTGTCGTAGCGCGACTGGAACCAGCAGGTATTCATGTCGATCGTGTCGAAATGGATGATCGGCGCAATGGCGTCGAAGAAGGCGAGCGCATCGGCGCCTGTCGCTTCCGCGATCGACTGGGCAAGCCCGGGGGCGGTCAACGGACCCGTGGCAACGATCGCCTGGTCCCAATCCGTCGGCGGCAGACCTGGCACTTCCTCGCGCCGGATGGTGATCAGCGGGTGTGCTTCGAGTTTTTTCGTCACGGCATCGGCGAATCCGTCGCGATCGACGGCCAGCGCGCCGCCGGCCGGAACCTGGTTGGCGTCGCCGGCGCTCATGATCAACGAGCCGGCCAGCCGCATTTCGGCGTGCAACAGGCCGACCGCGTTGTTGTCGGCGTCGTCGGAGCGGAAGGAATTGGAACAGACGAGCTCGGCCAGGCTATCGGTCTTGTGCGCATCGGTGCCACGAACGGGCCGCATTTCATGCAGGATGACGGGCACGCCGGCTTGCGCTGCCTGCCAGGCGGCTTCGGAACCGGCGAGGCCGCCGCCGATGATGTGGATTGGGTTTTTGCTCATGAGCGCCGGAATAATCGCTTGGTGCGGCGATTGCAATTGCCGTGCGCGGTGCGGGGCAAACAGCTGCTGATGGGAGCGCCTCCTGAAAACAACAACACCCGCCGGGGGAGGAGGTCCGGC
>NZ_RZRP01000950.1:0-2231 GCF_003997795.1 Mesorhizobium sp. M7A.F.Ca.US.005.03.2.1
CAGTTGACCGACCTGATGCCTGCCGAATGGCAGGCGCGGCTGAAGCGGGCGCCTTACAGCCCTTCGCTCGCCTATCGGCTGGCCATGATCGCCAATGGCGCGCTGGACGCCACTTTCGTCAAGCCGAACGCGCATGACTGGGACATTGCAGCGGCCGACCTCATCCTGCGCGAGGCCGGCGGCCAGCTGCTCGACCAGCATGGCCGCGCTCCACTTTATGCCGGCGAGGTGACTCGTCACGGCGCCCTTGCTGCCGGCAGCGGTGAATTGCTGGCCGTGCTCGCCGGCGTCATCGCCGGTCTGGACACGTGAAAGCGTTTTCCCCGGCGAGATGAATTCATCTCGCCCTAAAGGTTCCAAAGTCGGCGGCTTTGGTCTAGACCTGTGACAAACTCACGATATGTGAAGGACCGACATGGCCGCGGAAGACGGAAAGAAACAGCTTTTGCATCTGGTGTTCGGTGGCGAACTGAAGAAGCTTGGCGGCACCGAATTCCGCGATCTCGACGGGCTCGACATCGTCGGCATCTATCCCGACTATCAATCCGCGCACACGGCGTGGAAAGCCAAGGCGCAAGCCAGCGTGGACAACGCTCACATGCGTTACTTCGTCGTTCATCTGCACCGGCTGCTGGACCCCGACAACAAGGCTGCCGGTTGACTTCGATGGAGCATGACCTGGCGAAAGGGCCAGCAAGCGATGCCGCGCCCACGGGCAGGGGACGCAGCCGCACGACCAAGGCCTTCTGGCGCAAGATTCGCCAACCGCTTGCGCAGTCGCGATTCGTCAAGAACGCCATCGCCAGCCTGTTCGCCCAGTTCGTCCGCTTCGTGCGCCTCACCAATCGCGTCGTCGAGGGATCGGCACGGTTTTCGGGCGGTGCCTATACCGAGTTCGAGCCTGGCATCATCGCCTTGTGGCACGGCCAGCATCTGCTGACGCCTGCCTATTATCCCAAGCGCAAGCCGCTGGTCGCCATGGTTTCGCGCAGCGCCGATGCCGAGCTCAACGCCTTGATGCTGGAAAAATTCGGCATTGAGGCGGTGCGCGGCTCGGGCGGGCGGGAAAATGCCAGGCACCTCGACAAGGGTGGGGCAAAAGCGCTTATCGCCCTGAAAAAGTCGCTCGCCGTCGGCAAGAACGTCGCCATGATCGCAGATATTCCGCACGGCACGCCGCGAGACGCAGGACTTGGCATCGTTCTCCTGGCTCGCCTCTCGGGCCGGCCGCTTGTGCCCGTCGCCATCACCACCAGCCGCCGCAAGGTGCTGGAGAAGAGCTGGGACAAGACCACCATCAACCTGCCGTTCGGCCGTTCGTCGATCGTCATCGGCCAGCCGATCTTCGTGGCGGCCGGCGCCGATGACGCCGAAATGGAGCGCAAGCGCCAGGAAGTGACGACAGCGCTCAATGCCGCGACCGCCGAGGCTTACCGTCTCGTGGATGCTCCGCGATGAGCGGCCGCTGGGCACGGGCCATGCTGTCGGCTTACCGATTCGCGGGTGCGGCAGCCTATCCGCTGGTCGGGCCCTACGTTGCCTGGCGCACCTCGCGCGGCAAGGAAGACCGCTACCGCCGCCGCGAGCGCTATGGCGTCGCCGGCCGCGCGCGCCCCGACGGGCCGGTGATCTGGATCCATGCCGCGAGCGTCGGTGAGACCATAGCCGTCGTGCCGCTGGTCGAAAGCATTCTCGACTATGGCGTCAACATCGTGCTGACGACCGGCACGGTGACCTCTGCGCAGGTCGCCGACGAGCGGCTCGGTGACCGGATCATCCATCAATATGTACCGCTCGATCTCAAGCCGGCGGTCAGCCGGTTCCTCGATCACTGGCAGCCGGATCTGGCAATCATCGCCGAATCCGAGATCTGGCCGATGACCATCCTCGAGCTTGGCGCGCGCCGTGTGCCGCAGGTGCTGGTCAATGGCAGGCTGTCCGACCGCTCGTTCAAATCGTGGAAGAAACGGGCCAACATCGCCGAGGCGCTGTTCGAGAACCTGGCTCATGTCGTGGCGCAGTCGGATGTCGATGGCGAGCGGTTTCTCGCGCTCGGCGCGCGGCCGGTGACGGTGTCGGGCAACCTCAAGGTGGACACGTCGCCGCCGCCGGTCGACGAACGGGCGCTGGCGACACTGCGGCGGCAGATAGGCACGCGCCCGACCTGGGCGGCGATCTCGACCCATGACGGCGAGGAAGTGGTCGCGGCTGAAGTCCACGCGACGCTGCAC
>NZ_RZRP01000951.1:0-2229 GCF_003997795.1 Mesorhizobium sp. M7A.F.Ca.US.005.03.2.1
GTGTATGCTCAACGAGTCCGAAAACACCCGTTCGGATGCCAGCAGACGCAGTGCCATCTACGAAAACCTCGTCAGCAATCTGCCAAGCATCATCCGCGAGACAGTCAAGCCGATGGAAAACATCGAATCGATCAAGATACTCCAGGTCGACGGCCTGCCGGGCCTCAACAGCCCGTCCGAAATGGGTGGCGGCGATGGCGGCTCGGGCGGCGGCAACATGACGGATCGCGTTGTCAATTCCGCTATGAAATATCGCACCCAGGTCGCCTTCGTCGACGGTCTCATGAAGGACCTGGGACTGCCGATCGAGAACCTCGGAAGCGCCGGCGGCATGTCGTTCCGCAACTTCCAGGGTTCGGATGCGCCGAAGGACAAGGACGACTGAGCGCGTACGAAACTAGCGAGAGCAACCGATGACCCCGCTCGGCAAACACGAAGCGCTGGACCGACACGCCTTGGTCATGGCCTGCTGGTTGGCAGTGGCCTTGCCCGCCGCGATCCTGTTTGAGTATGGATTTGGCCGCGGCGGAACACCCTATATCCTTGCCGGGTTCGCGGCCATTCTGGCGGGCTTTGTCGCTCACGTGATCGTCAATGTGGTCTACGGGACGGGTTTCTCGCCCCGAGAACTAGGGCTCGGCCTGGTCATCTACGGACTCGCGCTTGTGTTGTTCGTTGTTCTGTCGCTGGTCAGCGCGCCATTTGCCGCGCACAACTTCTTGCCGCTGAGCATCGGTTTTATCACAACGGGGGTCGTGGTCGTTTTCTACATGATCACCCGGTACGGGGCACGGCAGGCCTTCGAAGCGTTCGACGTTATCCGGGACTTCCGCTCGGATGACCGAGATTCAAAACGCGCGCCGGGAGACCATATATGACCCCGCTCTTGGTTTCCGTGCTCGGCATCGTCGCGGTCCTGGGCCTTTACCTTGCGACCATCAGCGGCCGTCACGCCCAGCAACCCGGTGATTTCGTCGACGCAGGCCTGGCATTGCCGCCATGGGTGATCATCTTCGCCGGCGCCGGCATTACCTTGGCCAGCCTCAGCCTTCCCGATCATCTGCTTTTGCTCGCCACCTTCGGCCTTCAATACAACCAGGTCGCAGTCGGTCTCATCTGTATCGCCCTTTGCGCTGCCATCACGCAGAAGCGGGTTTGGCTTGCCGCCCGGCTGACCTCGCTGCGCACGCTTGGTGACCTGCTGGGCGATTACTTCGGCAGCACGACGCTTCGCATCTATTTGCTGTTCGTGCTGTTCCTTTTCAGCGTCCCCTTTGCGGCGATGTGCCTGTCTCAGGCGGGTGCCTTGGTGAGCGGCGCGACCGCCAACGACGTTCCGTCCAGTCTCGCAATCTGGTCAATCGCATTCGTCCTGTTCCTCTGCAGCGTGATCGGAGGCTGGCGCGGGATTGCCTATCTTGTCGCCGCCCAGTCCCTGCTGGTCCTGGCTCTCATAATCTTTTTCGGCGGATTCACCGGCTTTGCGCTCCACAAATTGGCATTCGCCGCCAACGGGATTGGAACAGCCAGCGGCGTGCTGCCGGACAAGATCCCGGGCGTAATCCAGTTTAGCGCCGGCATTGGCAAAGAGCTG
The DNA here is from genome assembly GCF_003997795.1 of Mesorhizobium sp. M7A.F.Ca.US.005.03.2.1. Taxonomy (NCBI): domain Bacteria; kingdom Pseudomonadati; phylum Pseudomonadota; class Alphaproteobacteria; order Hyphomicrobiales; family Phyllobacteriaceae; genus Mesorhizobium; species Mesorhizobium sp. M7A.F.Ca.US.005.03.2.1. Next base: position 1,595 of record NZ_RZRP01000951.1, read on the forward strand.
CCGGCCGGGGGGCTCTGGACCACCTTCGCGGGACTGACGTTCGCCCTGTCTCTGGGCGGCATCGCGATCAGTCCCGGCTTCAGCTTTCTGGGCGTGACAAGTGCGCCGCGCCGCGGCCTTGCATTTGGCCAGGTCTGGATGATCGCGGGACTCGCGGCTGGCGCCCTGATCCTGATCGGGCCGGTTCTGGCTGCGGAGATTGCGGCCAGTGGCTCGCTGACAGCCTTCACGACACGGCTGGCAACGCTCGATCCGATGGTGGCAGTGGGCTTTACAGTCCTTCTGGTCGCATCGGGCCAGATCGCGGTCGCATTCTTTGCCGGATCCGGTGCATCGGTCTGCACTATCGAGCTGACATCACGCTACATCATCCCGGGCATGGACCAGCGTTCGATGCGGTTTGCCGCGCGGGTGACCTTGGCGCTCGTCTACGGAGCTGTCGCTGCCGTCGCGAGCTATGCGCCCCTCAGCGCGACAATCTTCTCCTCCCTCACGCTCAGCCTATCCATGCAGCTGCTGCCTGCGGTGCTCGGCCTATGCTGGGTGCGCTGGATCAGCCGCAGCGGTGTTCTGGCCGGTCTGATTGTCGGAAGCCTTTGCGTGGTGTTCACCGAGAGCTTTGGACTGGTGTTGTT
>NZ_RZRP01000952.1:0-2228 GCF_003997795.1 Mesorhizobium sp. M7A.F.Ca.US.005.03.2.1
GGATAAGCAAGCGGGGCTGGGCGCGCTCGAAGAACACGATGAGCGCAATGACGACGATAGCCAGCACGATGATCGCAAGGATCAGGCCGGTCGACAGCGCGCCGGTGCGGCCAAGCTCCAGCGTGCCGGAGATGGCGTGCGGCAGGCCGGCGACGATGCCGGAGAAGATGATCAGCGAAATACCGTTGCCGATGCCGCGGGCGGTGATCTGCTCGCCCAGCCACATCAGGAACATGGTGCCGCCGACCAGCGTGACGACGGTCGAGATGCGGAAGAACATGCCGGGGTCACTGACGATGCCGTTGCCGCCTTCCAGCCCGACAGAAATGCCATAGGCCTGAACCAGCGCAAGCAGCACGGTGCCGTAGCGCGTGTACTGGTTGATCACCTTGCGGCCCTGTTCGCCTTCCTTCTTCAGCGCTTCCAGTGACGGGATGACCGAGGTCATCAGCTGCATGATGATGGAGGCGGAGATGTAAGGCATGATGCCGAGCGCAAAGATCGCCATGCGCTGCACGGCGCCGCCGGCGAACATGTTGAACATGCCGAGCACGCCCTTGCTCTGCGAAGAGAAGGCCTGGGCGAAGGCGTCGGGATTGATACCGGGAAGCGGGATGTAGGTGCCGAGGCGATAAACCAGCAGCGCGCCGATCGTGAACCAGATGCGCTTCTTCAAATCCTCCGCCTTGGCGAAGGCCGAGAAATTCAGATTCGAGGCTAATTGTTCAGCAGCCGAAGCCATGCCTGATTCTCCGCTTGGTAACGCTTGATGGCCCTGAGGTCAGGCGGCGCGTTTCACCGAAGCTCACGAGATAAGCTCCGGGCTCTAAACATGCAAGCGGCCGCGTTGACGCGGCCGCCTCGTTGAGCAGATCAAAGCGAAATCGTGAGCAAAAACGGATTCCACTCCTGCCGATCGCGCTTCAAATTGCCGTTACTCGGCAGCTGCCTTTTCCTGCGGCAGCTTGACCGAACCGCCGGCCTTTTCGATCTTCTCGATCGCGGCCTTGGAGGCGCCGGCGACGTCAAAGGCGAGCTTCGCCTTGATCTCGCCATCCGAGAGGATGCGCACGCCGTCCTTGACGCGGCGGATGACGCCGGCGGCAACCAGCGATTCAGCCGTCACGGTTGCCTTGGCGTCGAGCTTCTTGGCGTCGATGGCCACCTGGATGCGGGCCAGCGACACGACGGTGAAGCTCTTGGCGAAGATGTTGTTGAAGCCACGCTTCGGCAGGCGCCGGTAGAGCGGCATCTGGCCACCCTCGAAGCCGTTGATGGCGACGCCGGAGCGCGCCTTCTGGCCCTTGACGCCGCGACCGCCGGTCTTGCCGGAGCCGGAGCCGATACCACGGCCGAGACGCTTCTTGGAGTGCGTCGCGCCGTCCTTGTCACGCAGATCGTTGAGTTTCATCTGACTTCTCCTGCGCTCTGGCTCAGCCCTCGTCCACGACGCGGACGAGATGCTGGACGGCAGCGATCATGCCGCGCACGGAGGGCGTATCTTCCAGCGTGCGCTGCTTGTGCATCTTGTTGAGGCCGAGGCCGACCAGCGTCGCGCGCTGTTCCTTCGGACGGCGGATCGGCGAACCGATCTGCTCAACGGTGATGGTCTTGGTTGCTTTCTTGGCCATGGTCAAAATCCCTGGTCAGATCGACTATTCTTCAGCCGCAACGGCGGTGCCGCGGCGGGCCTGAAGGGTCGAATACTTGATGCCGCGAGCAGCAGCCACATCCTTGGGATGCATCTGGCTCTTCAGCGCGTCGAAGGTGGCGCGAACCATGTTGTAGGGGTTCGACGAACCCATCGACTTGGCGACCACGTCATGCATGCCGAGCGTCTCGAAGACAGCGCGCATCGGGCCACCGGCGATGATGCCGGTACCTTGCTTGGCGGCGCGCAGCAGCACGCGTCCAGCACCCCAGCGTCCTTCGACGTCGTGATGCAGCGTACGGCCCGAGCGCAGCGGCACGAAAATCATGTCGCGCTTGGCCGATTCAGTTGCCTTGCGGATAGCTTCCGGCACTTCGCGCGCCTTGCCGTGACCAAAGCCGACGCGGCCCTTCTGGTCGCCGACGACGACGAGTGCTGCAAAACCGAAGCGACGGCCGCCCTTGACGACCTTGGCGACGCGGTTGATGTGGACGAGCTTGTCCACCATGCCGTCATCGCGTTCTTCACGATCGCGGCCGCGGCCGCCATCCCTACGTTCCTGTGCCATATCCTGTTC
>NZ_RZRP01000953.1:0-2227 GCF_003997795.1 Mesorhizobium sp. M7A.F.Ca.US.005.03.2.1
AAAGGACCCAGTGCCTTACCCACCCCCAGCCGGAAGGCGGTGTTGCCGGTCTTGAACGGGTCCGCCCCCGCCATGCCAGCGGCGGCGTACGCCGCCAGCGCCACCGGTGGCGTGATGTCCGCCAGCAGTCCGTAATAGAACACGAAGAAGTGAGCGACGATCGGCTCGGTGCCGAGCATGACAAGCGCCGGCGCCGCGATCGTCACCATAATGATGTAGTTCGCGGTCGTCGGGATGCCGCAGCCCATCAGGATGCAGACGACGCCAGTCATGATCAAGGTGAACAATAGGGTCAGGCCCTGGGCCGAGAAGATCGCCTCGGGGATGAAGGTGCCGAAGAGAAGGGAAAGGTGTCCGGCCGTCGATGTGACGATGTAGGACAGCTTGAAGCCCACTCCGGTCAGGGTGACGACGCCCACGACGATGCCGACGGTTGCGGCAGCGGCTCCGACTGCGAGCGCATATTTGGCGCCGTCGCGCAGACACGTCACGATGTCGGCGACCGACATGCGCCGGCGCGGATTGAGCAAGCCGACGAGAATACACAAGGTGATGCCCCAGAAGGCGGCCATGTAGGGCGTGTAGCCCGAGAGCAGCACGCCGATGAGAACGACGAGCGGGATGATCGTCGGCCAGTCCCGCTTCAGCGCCTCGACGACATCGGGCATCTCGTCCGGCCTGAGCCCCCTGAGGCCGGTTCGCTTGGCCTCGAAATGCACCTGCATGAACACGCCAAAGAAGTGCATGAAGGCGGGCACGATGGCGGCAAGGATGATGGTCGTGTAGGGCAGTTCGAGAAATTCGATCATCAGGAAGGCCGCTGCGCCCATGATCGGTGGCGTCACCTGGCCGCCGGTCGAGGACGCCGCTTCCACCGCTGCGGCGAAATGTTTCTTGTAGCCGAGCTTGATCATCGCCGGGATGGTCAGCGAGCCGACGGTAACGGTGTTGGCGACCGACGAGCCGGAAATCATGCCGAACAGCGCCGAGCCGAAGATCGACACCTTGGCGGGACCGCCGGCGTAGCGGCCGGCGACCCACGCCGCGCAGTCGAGGAAGAGCTGGCCGAGGCCAATGCGGGTGGCGAAGACGCCGAACAGCACGAAGTGGAAGACGTAGGTGGCGACGACGCCGAGCGCGATGCCGTAGATGCCCTGCGTCGTCAGATAAAGGTGATCGACAAGCTGGGAGACGGACGCGCCGGGGTGCACCAGAATGCTCGGCATGTACCGCCCCAACAGCGCGTAGGCCATGAAGACGACGGCGATGATGGGCAGCGGGATGCCGACGGAGCGGCGCGTCGCCTCCAGCAGAAGCAGGATGAGGATAAGGCCGAACACCACGTCGAGCGCCGTGGGATTGCCGACGCGGAAGGCAAGGTCGTCGAGCGGGATCATAGGCACGTGCATGACGACGACGACCGCAGCGATCGCCAGCAGCCAGTCGAAAAGGGGTATGCCGAGCGGCCGCAGGAGGCTGGACCGCGCGGGCTGGTCGTAGCTTTTCTTCACCAGCGGGAAGACGAGGAAGATCAGCGCCAGCACCATCGACAGGTGGATGCCCCGGTGCAGCATTTCCTGCAGCAGGCCGAAACCGGCGGTGTAGTAGTGAAACAGTGACAGCGCCACCAGGAGGAAGCCGACCAGCCAGCCCGCGACACGGGTCAGTGGCCGGAAGCGGATTTCGGAGTCGAATTTCTCCTCCAGTTCGCGAGCGCTCTCCTCATCGAACTCCATTGCGGAAAGCTTGATCTTGTCGTCATCGCTCATGCCGGTTCCGTGTCCTGAATTTCCAGACAAAAGAGGCGGAAAGCATCCCTTCCGCCTCGTTGTTGTCAGCCGGTCCAAATGGCTCTTATTTCAGGGTGCCGACTTCCTTGTAGAATTTCTCTGCGCCGGGATGAAACGGAATGCCAGCGCTGGTAACCGCGTTCTGGAGCGTGATCAGCTTGCCCTTGGCGTGGCCTGCCTGCAGGGCCTTTTGGGTTTCGTCGCTGTAAAGCGACTTGACGATCTTGTAGACGAGGTCGTCGGTCTGCTTGGCGCTGGTCACCCATTGAGCGGCGACGGAAATGGTCTTGGTTTCGCCGACATTTTTGTAGGTGCCTTCCGGCACGGTATCGGTGGAGAAGAACTTCTGCTCGGACAGCAGCTTGTCGGCCTCGGGGCCGGTGATCGGCACCAGCGTGATGTTGTTGGTGGTGGCAAGCTCAACGATTGCGCCGGTC
>NZ_RZRP01000954.1:0-2225 GCF_003997795.1 Mesorhizobium sp. M7A.F.Ca.US.005.03.2.1
CGTCTTCGATTTCGACCACGAGATACTACGCGCGCTGGTTTCCTCCTACACGGTCGCGCCGGTCAACATCTTCTTCAACCCGCAGGCAGCCCTCGTCGATGTCACCGACACGGTGTCGGACACCTTCTTCCTGGTCATCCGCCTCGGCAGCCCGTTCGTCGCCTATGCCATTCTCGTCAATCTGACGATCGGCTTCGTCAACAAGCTGACCCCGCAGATCCCGATCTATTTCATCTCCCAGCCCTTCATCATCGCCGGCGGCATGATCATCTTCTATTTCGCCGTCGGCACCATGCTGTCGCTGTTCGTCGACGGCTTCGTCGACCTGACGCTGGCGAGATGACCATGAGCACGCGCAAGGACCGCCTCAAGAAACTGGTCAAGGTGCAGGAACAGCTGAAGGCGCTGCACGAAACCCGCCACGCCACCTTCCTTGCCGCGGCCAGTGCCGCCGAGGCTGAAGCCAGGGAACTGGTCGGCCATTTCGACCAGCCCGATTCGCTTTCCGCCCTGTTCCCCGATCTCTACCACCGCCGCATCGCCCAAGCGGTCGTGCGCCAGGAGGCGAACCTGGCAAGCGCGAAGCAAGAAGCCGGCCTCATCGCCGCCGCGACCGCCCGCACCAACATGGTTGAGCGTGCCTACAAGGACGTGCGCAACCGCGACGAGCGCGAACGCTCCGACCGCGAGCGGCTCGACATCATCGCGCAGAAGCAGGGCGAGGAGTAAGCTGAGGGTGTTCCGCTATGGGCCAACGGTGAGCGTCATTGACCAGGTTGCGAATGGCGGCAATCTCGGTCTTAGGGGCGGGCATGGTGGCTTCCTGAGAGCGGACATTGCAGGCTGCACATCGAGGTCCTGCCGCGCCATGACCAGTCGATGCTTCGGTCTGGAAGCAGCCGTTGAGCAGACGTTCATTGCACGGCGGCGGCTGCGGTGAAGATGTAGCCAACGCCATAGACGACCTTGATCGGCGCGGGCAAGCTGATGTGCTCCTCCAGTTTGCGGCGTAGCCGGCTGACGACTGCGTCGAGATGCCTGTTGTCGAAGTTCGACCTGGGACGGGCGACAAGCTCCACCAGATCCTCGCGCTGGCAGATTTCGCCGCTACGGTTGCAGAGCACGTTCATGAAGGCGAACTCGGCCGCCGTCAGTTTAAGCGAACGGTGATTGGGCGCGATCAGCATCCAGTTCGTGCCGTCCAGCACCCACCGATCGCTGCTGCCGTTGGCAGAGTCGGGCGGGGCTCCCGTCCGTCGCAGCAGGCTGCGAATTGCGGCGTCGATCTCGCGCAGCGTGCTGTGCTTGACCAGGTAGATGTCGGCGCCGCTCTCAAAGCCACGGATACGGTCGTCGCTGTCACCGAGTGCCGTCAGCATGATGATGCCGCAGGCATGTGATTTGCGGATTTCGGTTGCCAGATCGAACCCGTTCCCATCGGGCAGCCCGACATCGAGGATGATGACAGCGGGCGAGCTGCCGTTGGCCAGCGTCTGGCGCAATTCCCCTGCCGTGGCGACGCCTTCGGCCGTGAAGCCCGTCAGTTCCAGGAAATCCGCCAGATCCTTGCGCAGCCGGGGCTCGTCCTCGACGATCAGAATATGCGTCATGCGGTCAGTTCCTCGGGCGAAAGTCGATCCGTTGCCTCGCCTGCCAGAGGCAGGCTGACGATGGACGTAATGCCCTGGTCGTCGTTGGCGAGCAACTGCAGCTTGCCGCCGTGATAGGCCAGCAATTTGCGCGAAGAATAGAGGCCGAGACCGGTTCCGGTTCCCGCCATCGTATTGGAGGCCCGGAAAAAGCGCCTGCCGATCTTGTGAAGCTCGGCCTGTGGAATGCCGATGCCACGGTCACGCACCCGAATGACCGCACTTCGACCTTCGCTGCGCACATCGATATCCACTGGCTGGTCCTCCGACGAATATTTGAGCGCATTGTCGATGAGGTTGATCAGGCCGGTCGCCAGCATCTCGGGATCGGCGACAAGCGAAACGGCGTCGTCATCCGCCGTAAAGATCAGGCGCTCGCCGCGCCCGGTCATCCCGAAATGCAGCCGCACATCGGCAATAAGCAAACCGACGCGTATCATCTCCGGCTGAAACCCGCTGTCGCGATCATTGGCCATGAAGCGGTCGATCAGGGAAAACAGGCGATCGAGCGCCTCGCCAATACCGGCAATCCGTTCTCGTGTCGCTTCGGGCGACTTGTGGCCGACAAGGCCGATC
>NZ_RZRP01000955.1:0-2225 GCF_003997795.1 Mesorhizobium sp. M7A.F.Ca.US.005.03.2.1
CCCCTGCAGAAGCCGCGCAATTGTCGATTTCCCCGAACCGCTGCGCCCGACGATGCCGAACATCGTCCCTGCTGGAATGTCGAAGTTGACCCGGTCAAGCGCTGGCGTGTTGGTGCCGATGTAGGTGAAGGTCAGATCACGGAAACTGATCTCGCCAACGAGCTTCGGTCTCAGACCTGTGGAATTCGAACTGCTTTCCAGGGGCCGGTTGAGGACGGATCCTGCCTCGCTGATTGCCGCTCCTACCTCCTCGAAGTCCTCGACCAGTCGAGCAAGACCGACGAGAGGCTGTGCGACGCGTTGGGCGATCATCATGAATGCGAACAAGCTGCCGACCATGTAGCCAGACGTGTCGCTCATCGCGAGATAAGCTCCGATCAGCATGGTGCCGAGGACCATCGCACGCTCGATTGGCGTGACAAGCGTCTGCGGCCAGTTGGCAAGCTGCCCGAAGGCAAGGCGCGCCCTGCCCGCTTCCGCCACCCGCTCGTCCCAAAGCGCCCTGCGTTGCGGTTCGAGACCGAGCGCCTTCACCGTCTTGATGCCGACGACGGTTTCGCCGAGCGCCGCCGCCTTCCAGGTCTCGGCATCGACCACTTGCTGGTAGCGGCGGCGCAACGGCGCGAGAAAGGCGAAGATGATCAACATAATCACGCCCGCGCAGGCAAGCACCATCCAGCCCAGCGTGGCGTTGATATAGAACATCACCGGGATCAGCACGCAGAGCGTGATCAGATCCAGGAACGTGCTGAGGAGTTTTCCGGTGAGGAATTCGCGGATGCGATAGATCTGCGCGAGATGGTACATCGTCTCGCCGGCCGGATGACGCTCGAAATAATCAAGCGGCAGACGCAGGAGCCTGCTGAAAACATGCAAGTTCAGTTTGGTATCCAGGCGGGCGCCGACGACGTTGATGATCAGCCGTCGGGCGTGACCGAGGAGCGTCTCGTAAACGAACAGGACGGCAATTGTGGCCGACAGGAGCACGAGGGTTGAAACGCTGTTGAACTGCAGCACCTTGTTGACCAGTGTCATGACCATGAGAGGCGGCAGAACGGTAAGGAGGCTGAGCGTGAACGAGGCGATACCGATGTCACGCATAGAACGGCTTTCGAACCGTACCAGGTCGATCAACCAACCGAGGGTGAAAGGCGCATCGGCCGCGATATAGGATCGCGCTGGACGCAACAGCACGGCCTCACCCGCCCACACCTGCGACAGCCGCAACTCGTCGATGGCGATGGCTTCGGCATCCTCGGGCGCATCCGCACTTTTGAGGAAGACGACATTCCGCTCTGGACTGGCCCCGGTGAGGAGACCTGCGCCACCGTCATTGAACAGCAGGACGACCGGTCCCGTGTGCTCGAAGCGCAGAAGATGCGACCAGCGGATGCGGAGCGCACGCGACCACATGCCGCCGTTCTGGGCCCATTGCGAGAGATCGGTCGCGTTTGGAACCGGGCTTGCGCTCGCCACCTTGAACTCGTTCGGGTCGAGTTCGACGCCATGGTAGCGGGCGACCCGTAGCACCGCCTTGAGGCGCGGGGCAATCCGGTCGAACTCGGCGGGTCCGCCGGGTGCCCTCCCCGCCTCGCTCTGGCTGCCAACCTTGCCCGTCGCCTCCGCGTCCACGCGGATCGAGGTTGGCCGTGCATCGGCGTTCAGAGGTATGCTCACCATGCACTTCCCCTCCGGCCCACAAGCGAGGGTTCAAGGATGCTCCGGGCAAGCCGGCCCAGCCGGGACTGCTGACAAAACGCACTATATTCCAAATAGGCCAGCCGCACGGGCCCTTTGCCCGCCTGGAAATGGTGAACGCGCGGCACTTGCGTTCCCGCAAGGGCCGCGCGTTCTTTCTTCAACCTGGACTCAGTCATTAGGTTTCAGAATATCCTTCATTGCCTTCTTCAGCGTGTCGTCGGTGTTAGTGTATCCGGCGCCTTGCTTGCCCTTGTCAGAAGTCAAGTCGGACGTTGCACCGGATGTCTTGTTCTGGTTCGGACTAAGGCCCTTGATCGTATTGAGAACGTTCAAGAGATCGCTCGTCACCGAACCCCCAGCCAGGCCAACGAGCTGCCGGAACGAGGCTTGGCTATCGGTGTCGCTGCTGGCGGCCGGGCCCGATTGCAAGAACTGCTTGGAGTCCTTGAGTCCGATCGTATCGGCCGAGACCTTGGCGTGGTTGCCGTTACCTGGCGAACCATCGTTGTCGGACCCGTCATTGC
>NZ_RZRP01000956.1:0-2224 GCF_003997795.1 Mesorhizobium sp. M7A.F.Ca.US.005.03.2.1
GCCCATTGGCCGAGGCTACCGGGATGATCTCCTGGCCTGGTCGCGGCTCAACCTCCAGCTTCTCCTCGGCAATCAGTCGCGCGCTATGGCCGGCCAGGAATCGCTTGCCCAACCTACTCAGTACCATCGTGCCAAGCTGGCCGATGGCGGAAATCCAGCCTTGGCGGCGAGCCCGGCCACGCAGCAATTGCTTTTTGGATTCAGGCGTTTCGAGGACGACGCTGACAGGACCTACGCGGTCGGCGATCGCATTGATCATAGCCCAGACATGCTGGCCGCCTCCGGTGACGACCACGATCGGACGCGTATTGGATTCTGATGCTGCCATGGATCTTGCCCCCTCCAAGCAACCGTTCTCGACAATAGACGGGATGCTAGGGTGTCCGGGTTAATCCTTGGTGATCAGCTCTTCGATACACAGTCAGCGCTTGAATTCGATGATATCGAGCTTCGATTCATAGTAGGGCGCCGGAAATTCGATGCGCCATTCCTTGGCGCTGTTGCGGAAGGCGTAGCCGACCTGGTCGGTTTGCGGACCGCTGCCATAGGGCTTTGCCGGATCGCTGTTGACATAGAAGGAGCCGAGATAGATCGCGCGTTTCTCGCCATCGTCGAAGAAACGGCCCCTGGTGCGCTGCGAGCCGCTGATCTTCTCCAGCCGCCAGCCGGAACCGTCATCGGTCACCTTGCACTTGAACCAGCCATAGATGACGAGCGGCAAAGGTCCGCCGGCCTTGATGGTGCGGCACTGCCAGTTGCCGGTCAGGTCCTTGTCGGAAAAGGCCACCAGCGGCTTTGCCAACAGGGCATCGAGTTGCTTGACCTCGGCCGGGTTGCCTGTCTTCGCCTCGGCAAGGGCTGCCTTGCGGGTCTCGCCATATTTGTCGAGCCGCGTCTTGTCGGCCGGGGTGATGAGTTTCTGTATCTCGCCGTCGGCATGGGCGGGCAGGGCCAAACAGAGGAGGCCGAGTGCAGCTATCAAGAGGCGAGGGGTCATCAGTGCGTTTCCATGGCTGGCAGTCTGTTTGCTTGTGGCGCACACCTTACCCGTCCACGGCGGCCTGTCATCTAGCCTTGAGTCATCGCGGGGCAAGAATTGCTTCAGGCGCCTGCAGCCGCCTGCGCCATCCCGGCCGTCAGGTCGCCATAACCGGTGGCGCGGCGTTCATAGACGAGATCGAGCATTCTGGCGGCTTTTTCGGCGACCTTGTCGAGTTCCGGATCGTTGGTCTGGGCGAGGTAGATCAGCTTCTCGTAATTGCCGAAATAGTCCTTGATCAACTCCGGGTGCTTGTCGAGGCCGAGCGGTTTCATGAAGAAAGCGTCGAACTGCCGGCAGAGGAAGTCGGTCATGTAGAACGACATCATGTCGTCGTCTGCGACTTTCGCATAGGCCTCCATGCCCTGGTAGAAGGCGAAGCAATGCGGGCCGGCCATGCGCTCGACGCCATGCTTCTCGCAGATGCGGTCGAGCAGACCGCCGGTGCCGCAATCGGCATAGCCGACGAAGATGTTGCTGTAGCCTTCGGTCTTGGCTTTTTCGATCGCCTTGTCCATGGCCGGTGCGATGCGGTCCGGGTAGAAATGGAATTCCGCCGGCAGGCAGGTCAGGTCGAGGTGATCCAGCCCGAGCTGTTCCTTGACGGCCAGAACTTCGCGCGCAATCATCCCGCAGGCGATGACGAGCAGCCTGTCGTCTTGATTCGGTTTCGTTTTTTGCGTCTTGGCCATGGAACCAGTCGAGCGGCCTTCGTTGTTGTGGCGCTAATTTATCTGTTGAGGGAGACACCGTCCATGAAACTGCTGCGCATCACGCCGATTGCCATCCTGGCCTGCGCCTTGGCCCTTGCGGCCTGCGCGAACACCGTCCGTGGCGTCGGCAGGGATGTCAAATCGACGGCCAAGGCGGTCGAGGACACCGTCACCAAGCCCTGATCCGCACGCGGCCACCTCATCATTTGGTAACAAAAAAGCCGCGCGGCAAGGGCGCGGCTTCTCCTGTCGTCCAGGCCGAATTGGCCAATCAGGCCGAAGCGCGCACATTGTGCTTGCGCTTCATGAAGTCCTTGGCGGTCTCGACCGCCACCGCCGCGTCGCGGCAATAGGCATCGGCGCCGACGGCCTTGCCGAATTCCTCGTTCAGCGGTGCGCCGCCGACCAGCACGACATAATCGTCGCGGATGCCCTTTTCCTTCATCGTGTCGATGACGACCTTCATATAGGG
>NZ_RZRP01000957.1:0-2219 GCF_003997795.1 Mesorhizobium sp. M7A.F.Ca.US.005.03.2.1
GGGCTGGCCGACGCGCTTCGAGGCAAAGCGGTCGCGGGAGCTTGGCTTCAGCGCCGAAAAGAGTTTTGACGAGATCATCCGCGCTCACATCGAGGATGAGCTCGGCGGCAAGATCGCGGGTTAAACTCCGACCCTCGTGGCGCCGGGCATCATCCGCCGCTCGCCAGGCTTGCCGACAGCAGCAGCAGTCCGAACAGGAACACGAAGGCGGCGCCGCCGATCTCGACGATCGAGTGGATGCGGTTGCCCATGCGGCCGTCGCCGGCGAAATAGACCGCCCAGTTCTTGGCGGTCACCGCCAGCGTCGCCAGTGCCGAAACGGTGATGGCGGTGCCCAGCGACATTGCCAGCACCGACAGCAGGCCGCCGAGCCAGAGGCCGTTGAGCAGGGCGAAGCTGAGCACGATCAGCGCGCCGGAGCAGGGGCGGATGCCGACCGCCGCCACCGCTGTCCAGGCCGTGCGCCAGTCGAAGCGGTCGCCCGACAGCAGCGCCGGATCGGGTGCGTGCGAATGGCCGCAGGTGTCGCAGACTTCGCCGGCCGCGTGATCGTGATGAGCATGATCGTGTTCGGCATGATCGTGATGATCGTGCGAAGGGCCGTGCACATGGTCATGCGCGTGCAGCGCGTGCGAATGGGCATGCGCCGAATGGCTGTGAGCTGCATGGGAATGGCCGGCATGCGAATGCGCGCCGTGCGAATGACCCCCGTGAGAATGACCGGCGTGAGAATGGCCGGCATGAGCCGCCGACAGGCTGTAGGCCGGGCCCTTGCCGAACAGACGCAGGACGGAAGGACCGAGTTTGCGCCACAGCAGCCAGGCGCCGAACAGGGTGACGAAGACAAAGCTCATGATCTCCATGAACCAGGCTGCGTCCGTCATCGAGACGGAGGTGCCGCGCAGGACGAAATAGGCGACCCCCATCACCGCGACCGCGGTCAGGCCCTGCAGCAGCGCCGAGACGAAGGACAAGAGGATGCCGCGCCGCAACGCCACTTCATTGGCCACCATGTAGGACGAGATCACCGCCTTGCCGTGACCGGGGCCGGCGGCATGGAAAATACCGTAGGCGAAGGACAGGCCGACGAGTATCCAGATCTTGCTGCCGTCCTGGCGCATCGCCTTCATCGCCGTTGCCAGCGCGCGGTAGAATTCCTGCTGCCTGAGATTGATCCACATCAGAATATGGGCGAACGGGCCGGTGGTGGGCGCCATGCCGTCATTGACGCCGATGCCGAGCGAACTCTGGGCATGAGCGGCGTCGGCGAAATGCATCATGGCGACTGTGAGGGCCAACAGGCCGAATGCCAAACGCAGGGACGGTTTCGTCACCGGCTTCATCCTTCTGGCTGACAGGTCAGTTCGAGCTTGGTGGCGAAGATCTTGCTCATATCGGTGCCGGTCGGATCGTTGAAAAAGGCATCGGTGAGGGTCTTCTGGTTTTCCTTGATGGCCTCGTCGGGGTCGGGACGGACCACCTTGCTGGTGCAGTTCGAGGGCAGGCCTTCGACCGTGATGTTGGAGTCCTCGGTGAAGTCGATCGCCGTGTAGAATGTCGGATCGTAGACGCCGATATCGATCTTGCCGTTGAGCTTGATCGGCACCTTCGGTTCGGACTCGAACAGGATGATCAGCTGGTCGTTGTCGAAATTGGCCATCAGATGCGGCGGCGGCGTCATCGCCACGTCCTTGCCGTCGACGGTGACGAGCTGGAAGTAATTGAACTCCGCCAGCGAGGCATGAACGGTGTCGGCGACTTCCTTCAGCTCCTTGTCGTCGAGCTTCAGGTCGGAGTTCTTGTCGAACTCCATCATCACCGTCGAGGAAAACAGGTCGTCGAAGCGCCAGAGATGACGCAGAGCCTTCACGCTTTGGTGATCCGGGGAGAGGATCACATCGAGGCGAGCCTCGGCGAAGACGTGTGGATGCACGTAAGCGGGTCCAGTGGCGGCAAAGCTAGCCGCCAAGGCCGAAGCCAGCATGATTGCGTGCCGTTTCAGGTGCATTCTCGGTCGCGATTCCCTAGGCTTCGGAAGAGTTGCCGAGAGTTACCAGAAAGGGGGCGAAATTGGGACCGCTGCTCGGCTGAAGTGGGTCAGGCAACTTCACGCGTCCTGAACCACTGCACCAGGAAGTCGACGAAAACGCGGACCTTGGCCGGCAGATAGCGGCGGTGCGGGTAGACGGCGAAGATGCCGCCGCCCGACAGGATACGGT
>NZ_RZRP01000958.1:0-2215 GCF_003997795.1 Mesorhizobium sp. M7A.F.Ca.US.005.03.2.1
TCCGTCCACTGTTCCTGAGATCAAAGGATGACGTCATGAACCCGAACGGCCAGATCGCGATCGTCACCGGCGGCGGCTCCGGCCTTGGCGAGGCAACGGCGCGCGCGCTGGCCACCAAGGGAGCCCGCGTCGCCATCTTCGATGTCGGTATTGACCGCGCGGCCAAGGTCGCGGCCGAGATCGGCGGTATTGCCGGCCAATGCGACGTCAGCAGCGCCGACAGTGGGACTGCTGCCCTCGCCGACGTCGCCGCCAAGCTTGGCGAGCCGCGTATCCTGATCAATTGCGCCGGCATCGCCATCGGCGTGAAGACGATCGGCAAGGATGGTCCCCATCCGCTTGATCAGTACCGCAAGGTGATCGAGGTCAATCTGATCGGCACGTTCAACATGATCCGCCTCGTCGCCGAACGCGCGTCGAAGCTCGAGCCGCTGCCGGGCGGCGAGCGCGGCGTCATTGTCAACACCGCTTCGGTTGCCGCCTATGATGGCCAGATCGGGCAGGCCGCCTATGCGGCGTCCAAGGGCGGCGTCGTCGGCATGACGCTGCCGGTGGCGCGCGACCTTGCCCGTTCCGGCATCCGCGTCTGCACCATCGCTCCCGGCATCTTCAAGACGCCGATGATGGCCGGCATGCCGCAAGAGGTGCAGGATTCACTGGGCGCCGCCGTGCCCTTCCCGTCGCGCCTGGGCGAACCGTCCGAATATGCCGCTCTCGCCCTGCACATCATCGAGAACCAGATGCTGAACGGCGAGACCATTCGCCTCGACGGCGCCATTCGCATGGCGCCGAAATAAACCGGTCATGAGCGCCGGCCTGTCCGCTGCCGCTAAAACCGGTCCGCTGACCGGGCTGAAGGTGATCGAGATGGCCGGGCTCGGCGCCGTGCCGCTGGCCGGCCTGATGCTGTCGGAGATGGGCGCGCAACTGTTGCGTATCGAACGGGCGGGGACGAGCCAGCTCCTGCCGCTGCCGGATGAGTATAACATCGACCGCCATGGCCGCGCCGTGCTGCGCCTCGACCTGAAGCGCCGTGAAGGCACCGATCTGTTGCTGCGCCTTGCCGAAAAGGCGGACATGTTGCTCGAAGGCTTTCGTCCGGGCGTCATGGAGCGGCTCGGCCTCGGCCCGGAAACGGTGCTGGCGCGTAACCCGGCGCTGATCTACGGCCGTATGACCGGCTTCGGCCAGGACGGCCCGCTCGCCGGCCGCGCCGGCCACGACATAACCTACCTCGCCTATAGCGGCGTGCTGCACGCCATCGGCCATGCCGGCGGCCGTCCCGTCACGCCGCTCAACCTCGTTGCAGACTATGGCGGTGGCGCCATGATGCTGGTTGCCGGTGTGCTGGCCGCCCTGTTCCAACGTTCGCGCACAGGCAAGGGTGAAGTTATCGACGCCGCGATGGTCGATGGCGCTTCGATGCTGGCGGTGCCCCTGCACGCCTTGATGGCGGCCGGCTTGTGGAGCGATAAGCGTGGCGCGAACCTGCTCGATTCCGGCGCCCCGTTCTACGACACCTATGAGACGTCGGACGGACGCCATATCGCCATCGGCTGTCTCGAGCCGCAATTCTTCGCCGAATTCGCCAGGCTGCTGCCGCTCGACGAGCGCTTTGCATCCGGCCAGTACGACAAGGCCCTGTGGCCGCCGATGCGCGCCGCCATTGCCGATCGGATCCGGCAGAAACCACGCGACGACTGGGACCGGTTGTTCGCGCAAACCGATGCCTGCGTTGCACCCGTTCTGTCGCTGCAAGAGGCAAAGCACCACCCGCACAATCGGGCACGCAACGCCTCTGTGACGGCAGGTGCATTTGAGCGCCCGGCCCCGGCCCCGCGTTTCTCGAGTTCGCAACCGACATTGGCCACTATGCCCGGCGATGAGGATTTGTTGCCGTCGACAATGCTGGCACGTTTCGGCTTTGCGAAAGCCGAGATCGACGACCTTGTCAAATCCGGCTTGCTGACCGATAACTAGAGAACAAAAATCAACTTACTGCGGTGCTGCCTTGGACGAGCCGAAGAAGGACGTGATCCGTGAGACGGACGCCGAAGCGATCCGGCTGGCGAAGACGCTTCTGCGCAGCGCCCGCTTTGGCGCCCTGGCGGTGATCGAACCGCAAACCGGCTCGCCGCTGGCCAGCAGGGTTGGCGTGGCCACCGACATCGACGGCGCACCGCTGATCCTGGTGTCGATGCTTTCGGCGCACACC
>NZ_RZRP01000959.1:0-2213 GCF_003997795.1 Mesorhizobium sp. M7A.F.Ca.US.005.03.2.1
CATGTAGGTGCGGAACATGGGCACGTCGAAGCAATACTGGCTCTGTACGAATTGCGCGCCGGCGGCGATCTTCTTGCCCAGCCGGTGCGGGCGGAAGTCGATCGGCGGCGCGAACGGATTGATCGCAGCACCCAGGAAAAGCTGTGGCGGCGTCGTCAGCTTGCGGCCGGACAGGAACTTGCCGTTGTCGCGCATGATGCGGCAGGTTTCCAGGAGCGACATGCAGTCGAGGTCGAACACCGGTTTGGCGCCGGGCTGGTCTCCGGCCTGGACGCCGTCACCTGTCAGGCACAGCATGTTGGCGACGCCCATCGCAGCCCCGCCCAGTACGTCGCCCTGGATGGCGATGCGGTTCTTGTCGCGGCAGGCGATCTGCATGATCGGCGCATAGCCCATGCGGGTCAAAAGTGCGCAGATGCCGACCGAGGACATGTGGCAGTTGGCGCCCGATGCATCGACGGCGTTGATGGCGTCGACCCAGCCGTCGAAGATTTTCGCCCTGTTGTAGACGTCTTCCGGATCGGCGCTGTCGGGCGGGTTGAGCTCCGTCGTCACAGCGAACTCGCCGCGCCGCAGTACGCGCTCCAGCCGACCGCGCGAGGTGTGGCCGGGCAGGGGTTCGAGCGGCAGGTGGATGCCGGCCGGGTTTTCGTCGCGCTGGCGGCCGATCATGCCGACGCCCCGGTGCTGGCCGCCTCATTCTTGGCGGCAGCGGCGGCTTCGCGCGCGGTGGCCGCCTGCGCGGTCACCCGCAGCCAGGCCGAGGTTTCACGCAGCGACTGGTCGACCGGCTTCTGCACGGTCAGGATCCTGTCGCTGTGCACCATGTTCTGCGAGCCTTCCCAGGCCTTGACCCAGACGCAGGGCATATCGGGCTCGACCTCGCAATTGCCGTTGGCGCGGACACCGCCGCAAGGGCCGTTGCGCAATTGCTTGGGGCAGTTCATTGGACACGACATGCCTGTCGAGGACAAGATGCACTGGCCGCACATGCGGCAGTCGAACATGAAGCCCTTGACGCGCTTCTCGACAAATTTGATCGGCCCTTCGACACGGCCATAGCCTATGCCTTTCCATAAGGGATGGAGGAGCAGGAACATGTCGGCGAATTTGGCGTAGAACCATTCGAGTAATCGCGAGTGCCGCACCGACCATAATCTGACCGCGAAGGAACGCTGCACGCGCCGCTGCGGCGATACGTCGGCCGGCTTGTAGTCGGATTTCGGCGCTGCCTTCTTGACCAGAGTGGCCTGGGTAACAGCCGGCCTCTCCTTGGCAGGAATGGTTTCAGACATTTTCTTTGCCGCCCGCCTTGACCAGAGCGACCAGCCGCTCGCGGTCATATCTCGTGTCGATGTCGTTGAATGCCTTCTCGACTTCGGCTTCGAGGTCGTCGCCGACCGGAATGGGATCGGCTTTGCGCCATTCGGCCAGATAGTCGTCTGTACCGCCGGCGCCGGTGCGCATGGCGCACATGTCGATCGCCTCGGTAAAGCGCAGCGGCAGTTCGCGCTTGGCGTTCTGCCGGCCCTTCTTGACGATCACCTGGGCAGGGATGTCGCGCCAGTAGACGACGATCAGATCGGCCATGAATTCTCACTCCTCGAACTATCGAGCATTGCCGCAAGCGCAGTGGTGCCGCTTGTTATGGGACGACGCGCGCGCATTCAAAAGCGACGCATTTCGATGTCGTAAAATGAAAGGTGGGTTTATTCGTTTGCGGCGTGTGCCGGCGCCCGGTCCAGCGCGTCGGAAACGCTGGCGCGCAGTATGCCGTCCAGGACGAAAAACGCGCTACCAGATGCCAGTTCTGAGGCCCGTCCAGACGTAGAACCAGATCGTCGGATGATACCAGAGTTTCGAAGGCAGGCCGGGATCGATCGTCGTGAGTTTTCCAGCCAGTGCATCGCTGACAGCCTCGACGCAGATGTCGCGCGAGAACGCCGTCTGGCGTAGCGCGTGACTTGAGATGGTGTCGCCTTTTTTCGATCTGCCGCGCGCCTGCTTCAGCACGCCACCAGTGTCGACGCCAGCGTCGACGAGGTGGACAGTCGTGCCGAAATTCTCCGCATCGCCTGATACCAGAGCCCAATAGCCGCCATTCATGCCGCGATATTTCGGCGTGATGCCCGCATGGTAGTTGAGCACCGGGCAGGGCATTTTGCTCAGCATCTCAGCCGAGATTAGTCGGCAACCGTTGAGCAGCACAACGC
>NZ_RZRP01000095.1:0-11918 GCF_003997795.1 Mesorhizobium sp. M7A.F.Ca.US.005.03.2.1
CTTCGTGGACCGGACCAAAAAGTGCTGCGGCTTGCTTCAAATCTTCCAGCGCCAATTCGAAGAATAGCTGCTCGCCCGCTTTGCCTTCTCTGGCTTTTCGACGTAGGGCCTCGTCGTAAGCGGCACTGTTACGAATGGCTTCATCGAAAATTGTGGGGTTCGATGTCAATCCGGTCACCGAAAATTCGGTGCAATAGCGCTGAAGGGTGCCACTGCTCAACAGATCGCGGGTGATGTTGTCCAACCAAAGGCTCTGGCCGAGTTCGTGCAATCGGGTTGTTGCGTTCATTGTGACCTCGCTAGTGGCGGGAAATGGTCCATCCCGGCATTGTCTATTGGTTCGCACAATCGACCAACATGTGCGCTTCCCGCGCTGCGTCGATGAACGCATTTCTTGCGACGTCGGCGGGAACATTGCCGTTCAAGGCCTGTCGGCACGCCGGTTTCGCAGATCGGTGCTTGTCGCTTCTTTCACTGCGCCAATGACCGTTGAGCAGGTCAAAAGCTTGCCGAGTGTTCATAAGGTTTCGGATGTCGCCGCTTATGGCGGTGGCGACAGAAAGTGGCTTGGAAGACCAATACATGGGACAGGCCTCGGATTGGCTGAACCCACGCAACGCGCTTCCTCGGGGGAAGTTTCATCAACCGGCATCACCCTTGCGTGAAACCAGGGTGTGTGAGTATGGCGCCGAAATGAAAAACCCACCTTGGCGGCGGGTCGCGGGCGCAAATCAGCACTATGCCCGTATTAGCAGCACAGTTGCCGGGTCACTAAGCAACCGGGTCGTGCACCGGGGGTCGGTCGCAGCCTTGCCTGTACAGCTTCGGTGAACAGGGGCAGCCGGTCAGCCGATCATCATCTCGCTCACCGACGTACAGGCTTAGGAACGTTTCCGCCAGGCTGGACGGAGCTTCGGCCATATCTTCGCATAGTGCAGTTGCAGGACTGAATCCCAGCAAATCCGCTCCAAGTTGCCGGCTTCGACAGTAGGCCTTGCGATCAATTCTTTGCAGTGGCGAACGGGAGGCGCCCCGACTGTCACATTTCGACGCAGCAGCCGCTGGACAACTCCTTTGGCTGTCTCCGTCGAAAGGCTTATCAGGGTATATTTGGTGGTCTGGTTCGAGGTTGACGGCCAGACAGAAGAGCGGTTTCGAATCCTTGTATCGACACCGACGCCAATTTCTATAGCTTGATCACGGCTTTGAATCGAGGCGTGATCTCTGTGGCGGCTGCTGCAGCATATGAAGTGATTCTCACCAGCTTGGCATCGGGAGAGACGAGTAATGGATTTTGATCCTGTATTCCTGTCGCGACTGCAATTTGCCTGGGTGATCGGCTGGCACATCCTGCTGCCGGCTATTACTGTAGGATTGGCCGCGTTCATCGCGATGCTGGAAGGCCTCAATTTCTTCACCGGAAGGGACATCTATCTCCGCATCTCGACGTTCTGGATCAAAATATTCTCGATTGCTTTCGGCATGGGCGTCGTCACAGGCGTTGTCATGCCTTTCCAGTTCGGCACGAACTGGAGCCGCTTTTCCGACGCGACCGCCAATGTCCTTTCACCGCTTTTCGCCTATGAGGGCCTGACGGCGTTCTTCCTGGAGGCGGCCTTCCTTGGCGTCCTTCTGTTCGGACGGCAGTTGGTGCCACGCTGGGCGCATTTTGTCGCGGCACTGATGGTGGCACTGGGAACTTTGCTTTCTTCCTTCTGGATCCTGTCGGCAAATAGCTGGATGCAGACGCCGGCCGGCTACGAGATCATCGACGGCCGGTTCTTCCCGACCGACTGGTTCAAGGTGGTCTTCAATCCTTCCTTTCCCTACCGGTTGGCGCACACCGTCGTCGCCTTCTTCGTCACGACCGGCTTCGTCGTCATGGGCGTCGGCGCCTATCTGATGCGTCGGGGGAGGTCGGCCGCGGAAGGGCGAACGATGCTGTCGATGACGCTCTGGCTGCTTACAGTGCTGGTCCCACTCCAGATTTTCATCGGCGACCAGCATGGTCTGAACACGCTTGAGCACCAGCCGGCAAAGCTCGCTGCAATCGAAGCGCGTTGGGAAACCGCGCGGCAGGTGCCGTTGACGCTTTTCGCTATTCCGGACGACAAGGGCGAGCGCAACCTCTTTGCCATCGACCTTCCATGGCTCGGCAGCCTCATCCTTACCCATGAGTTTGATGGCGAGGTCATCGGCCTCAAGGACTTTCCGGCCGATCAGCGTCCGCCCGTCGCGATCCCATTCTTCGCCTTCCGCATCATGGTCGGCTGCGGCCTGCTGATGCTCGGCCTCGTCCTCTTTGGCGGATGGCTTCGCTGGCGCGGCCGGCTGGACACTTCGCGGGCTTTTCTCACGCTCACTCAGATCGCGGCGCCCATCGGCTTCGTGGCAGTTATCGCCGGTTGGATCACCACCGAGGTCGGACGCCAGCCCTGGACGGTCTACGGCCTTCTACGAACGGCGGAATCGGTGACACCGTCGCTGACGAGGTCCGATGTTGTGATCTCGCTGCTTGGCTACATCGCCGTCTATCTCATCATCTATCCTGCGGGCCTCTTCCTGATGCTGCGCATCGTGCGCAAAGGCCCATCCATCGTCGCCGATGAGGGCGCTGAGATCGAAGGGGGCAGGCCAGAGGCGCCGGTCCGAGCCGGAGCGGTCGAACTTCGAGAGGGGGAAGTGCGATGAGCCAGGTTCTCGATTTCGTACCGATATGGACGCTGATCCTCGGCATGGCGGTGTTCTTCTACGTGCTTCTGGACGGCTTCGACCTTGGCGTCGGCATGCTTTACGGCTTCGCGCCCGACACGGCGTCCCGCAACACGATCATGAATTCGATCGCTCCGATCTGGGACGGCAACGAGACCTGGCTGGTGCTGGGCGGCCTGGGGCTTCTTGCGGCGTTTCCGCTTGCCTTCGCCATCATCATTCCCGCGGTGTATTTTCCCATCCTCGTCATGCTGCTGGCGCTGGTGTTCCGTGGCGTGGCGTTCGAGTTCCGCTTCCGCGATGCCGAGCACAAGACCTTCTGGGACCACGGTTTCTGCTATGGCTCGGCCGTGGCCACCTTTGCTCAAGGGGTCGTGCTCGGCGCCTTCATTCAGGGTTTCGAGGTCACTGGCAGGCAGTTCTCCGGAGGGTCTTTCGACTTTCTGACGCCGTTCTCGCTTTTGACCGGCTTTGCCCTTCTGTTCGGCTATGGGCTTTTGGGCGCCGGCTGGCTGATCTTAAAGACAAACGGAGCGGTACAGGAAACAGCGCGTCGGCACGGCCGCGTGTGCCTTGTTGGCGTCCTCATCGGTATCGGCTTGGTCAGCATCTGGACCCCATTCATGAGCGAGGCCATCGCCTCGCGCTGGTTTGCCTGGCCCAATGTTCTATATTTGGCCCCGGTGCCCGTAGCGACCGCGGCGGTGGCATTCTTCACGTGGCGGGTGCTGGACAGCGCAAGTGAGATAAAGCCCTTCATCGGCGCCATCGGCCTTTTCATGCTCTCTTACGTCGGTATCGCGATCAGCCTCTTTCCGATGATTGTTCCTTATCATTTCACGCTTTGGGAATCAGCTTCGTCCGAGCGCACCCAGGCTTTCCTCCTTGTTGGCACGCTGGTGCTGCTGCCGGTGATCCTGATGTACACCGGCTGGTCCTACTGGGTGTTTCGCGGCAAGGTCCGTACAGATGTCGGATATCATTGATTTCGTTGTGCGGATCCACTCAGCCGCTTGGTGGCTCGCTGGCAGCTCAAATGAGACTGTGAGCTGCGGTGTGGCGAAATCCGTTGACGTCACCTAAAGTCCGCAACCTGTCGCTACGAACCAACAGCGCAGGTACCCGCTCTTCCGATGTTCGCTTCATCGCGTCGTGAACCCTGCAGCAGTTGAATCCAGCAGCTTGTCCTAAATGTGCTGGTGTCCGACTTTGACTGAGCAGATACTGTTTGGGGGCGGCAATATGGGAGTGCCTGATGACCACGCACAAAGTCGGCTATCTGATTGGTAGCCTCGCCACGGCATCGATCAATCGCAAGCTTGCAAAAGCACTAGTGCAGCTTGCTCCACCAGAGCTTGAAATGTCGGAGATTTCCTTCAAGGATTTGCCGCTCTACAGCTACGACTACGATGCTGACTTTCCACCTGTCGCGCGCGCTTTCAAAGACTCTATCGCCGCGGTGGAGGCAGTCCTTTTCATAACGCCCGAGTATAACCGCTCGATCCCAGGTGGGTTGAAGAACGCAATCGACTG
This sequence comes from Mesorhizobium sp. M7A.F.Ca.US.005.03.2.1, assembly GCF_003997795.1. Lineage (NCBI taxonomy): Bacteria > Pseudomonadati > Pseudomonadota > Alphaproteobacteria > Hyphomicrobiales > Phyllobacteriaceae > Mesorhizobium > Mesorhizobium sp. M7A.F.Ca.US.005.03.2.1. Next base: position 4,246 of record NZ_RZRP01000095.1, read on the forward strand.
GGCCAGCCGCCCTTATGGCAAGAACTCGTTCGCCCGCAAGCCCTCAGCTGTCATTGGGACCTCGCCCGGAACCATAGGGACCGCCGTGGCCCAGCAAAGCCTGCGAAGCGTGCTTAGCTTCTGCAACTCCCCGCAGATGAACGCTCCGGAAGCCTACATTCAGTTCACGCCGGGCCTGATCACGGACGGCGGCGAAGTCACAGTCGAATCCACGCAGGAGTTCTTGCTCAACTACATGGCCGAGTTCCATATGTTCATCGCACGGGTCCTTCAGGTGCTTCCCAAGGATGCCTGATGTTGTCACGGAGCCCCTAGACGGCTTCGATCCGGAGGGGAGGGGGCCTGCTTGCTGCCTTTTGCAACACCGCATTGGATCCGGGCGTGATCGCTATCGGGATTTCGGCCTGACAGACCCCCCTCTGTTAATGGTCGTCTTGTCGCTTATGAAAAGGACCAGGGATGGCTGGTGTGGATAATCAGCCGTGGCGGCTTGCCCATTGGGCCAGCCGGCGCGCACTCTCACAGCTATGGTGGCGGAGCATGTAGAATCGGCCTTGTTTGAACAGTCACTCGGCAACATCGAGGGCCTCAATCGACCGTTCTATGATCGTGTGGCTGACGCCGCGGAAAAAACCGATGGGTCGGTTCTGTTCGATTTTCGCGTCGACGGCGATACCTACGTTCAGTAGATAGCTGCCATGGCGTAGCCGGCACAGCTATAATCGTGATGGGGAAGAACGGACAACTTAGATGCGCATCGGTAAACGGGGACACCGCTCCTTTGGTGGCAGAATTGGCTGACTGGAATGCGTTTCCGCTGAGTGAGCAAGCAAAGGTTGATCACCGCGGAACAGCCAGCATCCTGCTAGCGAAGCTCCGTAGTTCCGGTCACTTCGGCCGGGCGTTCCTAAGCGAGAGTTAGGCGGCATTAGCCACCTTCCTAACGCTCGCGGCCGCTTCTTCAATGTCGTCATCCGAGACCCGCGACGGCCGCCAAGGCAAAATTGCCGATCATCTCACCCGGCTCGACTTCGTCGTGTTCGATGAACTCGGCTATCTCTCCTCCGCCCAATCCGGTGGCCAATTGCGTCTTTAACGCCAGCGACCAGAACGCCGCCTATTCGGCGGGCGCTGGTCTCCTACACTCGCTCGCCTGCGCGCACGGCCACGCGGTTGGCGCCTTTCGGTCGCATTGTCGTGCCGCAGTCAACTCAATGCGTGGCCAGCCAATCCATAAACCCACGGCCCGTTTTCTTCCCGGTTCAGGAATCGGCGCCCTTTGGACATGGTCGTAACGGTCTCGGCGATGCCAAGGCCGCACTGGTCGAGAAACGCGGCAAACATGCCTTCTTTCTCCCGCGTATCGACTCGGACGAAGCGTCCTGCAAGATTTCTCAGATGGATGGCTGTGAGATGGACCGCGTCCAGATCGCTGCGCGCGACCATCGGGCCGATCACGTAGCCACGCCCGAATTCGCGACACATGGAATAGCCGACGATCTCGCCGCCACGGCTCAAAGTGCAGATAGAGGCATTCGCTGAAAGCAATGCGAGCAGGCTGGCGCGGTCTGTCCCAAACGCTCGTCTGTCGAGCCCCATGATCTCCTTTAGCCTGTCGCTCGGCAGCGCCTGCAATTCCCCGTCCAAGGCCGGCAGGGCAGGGAGTGCAGGCGGAATCTCTCCTTGGTGCATGAATACGATTCCTTCGGTCGTGAAACCGAGTGAGACATAGAGGGGATAGGCGGCATGGGTGGCGTTGAGCGCCAAATTGCGATCGCCACACTGCTCGAGCACCTGGTCCATGAGCCATCGACCGCCGCCTTGCGCTTGTGTGCGGGGCGTTGTGATCACTACGCCGATGGTGGCGAAATCGTCCCCTTGCGGAAACCACATCGCGCTGCCGAAAACGCGCCCGATGCCGTCTACGGCAACGATGCCGCGGCCCGCGCGGCGCAGAGTGTCCCAGTCCTTCGGCCGATGCGGCCAGCGAACCGAGATCGAGAGCGCGTGGAGCAGATTGACATCGACTTCGTCGATGTCCCGCGCGACCAGTTCGAAAGACTTCAGGCGCACTGATCTCTGCATTTCAGTCGACCTGCTCCCTTTTTCCAAGTCCCACGGTCGCGACCCGTCCTCGCTGACGTGCCGCAGCCGTCTTTTGCCTCATGATTGCACCCGAAAGCCAGCAGGTTTCGCTGGTTCCGGGCCAATATTCGAAATCTTCGGCCAAAGCATACCTTCATTCGGCACGGAATGCTCTCGCCTGCTGCCACACTTGTTGCATCCAGCGAACTGCGAGTGGAGCGGCGCCCTGTGAATGTCGAAGAAATTCTTGCGAGGCTGATCGCGTTCCCCTCGGTCGTGGGCGCGCCCAATGGCGCGATCGTCGACTGGGTGCGTGAATATTGCGAGGCGGCCGGAGCTGAGGTGACGGTCCTTCGCGGCCCGGAAGGCGACCGGTCCAACCTGTTTGTCACAATCGGAGCTCGGCATGCCCGCGGCTACATCTTGTCGGGCCACATGGATGTCGTGCCGGCCGGTGAACGGGAATGGCACTCGGATCCGTTTGTCCTGCGCCAAGACGGCGCCAGGCTTCACGGTCGGGGCACCTCCGACATGAAGGGGTTTCTCGCCTGCGTGCTGGCCGCGGTGCCGCGGCTCGCGGCGATGAACTTGCCACGGCCAATTCATCTCGCATTCTCCTATGACGAGGAGGCAGGTGCCCGTGGCGTGCCGCATCTCATCGCCGCGCTGCCAAGCCTGTGCGAGAAGCCGCTTGGCGCGATTATCGGTGAGCCGAGCCGGATGGAAGCCGTGCGGGCACACAAAGGCAAGGCGGCCGTGCGGCTCGAAGTGATCGGACGGTCCGGCCATTCTTCACGGCCCGAGCTGGGACTGAATGCCGTGCATGCAATGGCTGGTCTCGTCACGCAGATCGTGGCCTATGGCCAGACCCTTGCGATCGGGCCATTCGACACGGATTTCGCGCCTCCATACTCGTCATTGCAGGTTGGTGTCATCGCCGGCGGCCAATCCGTCAACATCATCCCCGATCGCTGCACCGCCGATATCGAGGTCCGTGCCGTGCCAGGTGTTTCGCCGAGATCCCTGCTCGAGCCGGTAAAGACCCAACTGACGGCTCTACGCGACAGCGGCTTTGAAGTGGCTTGGCATGAGCTGAGTGCGTATCCGGGGCTTTCGCTCCCGCAGGAGAGTGGTTTGGCGGCCCTTCTGGCCGAGTTGACGGGGCGTCAGCCCCTGTCTGCGGTGAGCTACGGAACGGAAGCTGGCCTTTATCAGCAGGCCGGCATCGACGCGATCATCTGCGGCCCCGGCGACATCATCCGGGCTCACCGTGCCAATGAATATATCGAGACCGGCGAACTTGCTGCCTGCCAGAGCATGATCGAGCGTCTCGCCACGCGCCTTGCCGGATAGCAGGAAAGGGCGGTTCATGGCTTTTCTTTTCAATTCCGACCCGGTGCGCGCAGCGGTCTTCCGCAAGGCTTTCGCACGCGAACTACCGGACGTCGAATTGTTCCACAGCAGCGAATGTTTCGACCCGGAGGAGGTGCGCTACCTCCTGACCTGGACGGCGCCAGATGATCTCGCGCGCTATCGCAATCTCGAATTGCTGTTTTCGCTCGGCGCCGGCGTCGACCAGTTCAACCGTGAAAGCCTGCCTCGGCAGGTGAAGCTGGTGCGCATGGTCGAGGACGGCATCATTCGCATGATGCAGGAATATGTCGTTCTTGGCGTGCTGAGCCTCCACCGGGATATGGTGGCGTATCGTGAACAGCAGAAGCGCCAGGCGTGGCGGGGTCTTGCCGCTCCGCAAGCGACCGAACGCCGGGTTGGGTTTCTTGGCCTCGGCATGCTGGCGCAGGCAGCTATCGAGCGATTGCTGCCGTTTCGCTTTCCCCTTGCCGCCTGGAGCCGAAGCAGGAAGGAGATCGAAGGGGTGACCTGCTTTTATGGCGCGGACCAGCTTGCCGGTTTCCTCGCGCGCACGGATATTCTCGTCTGCCTGCTGCCGCTGACGAAAGAAACGCGTGGCATCCTCGATGCGGAACTCTTTTCCCTCCTGCCGGCTGGGGCGAGATTGTTGCATGTCGGCCGCGGGCCGCAGCTAGACCAAACCGCCCTTGTCCAGGCTCTCGATAGCGGGCACCTCACCGCCGCAATGCTCGATGTCACCGATCCCGAGCCACTGCCGGACGGCCATCCGCTCTGGCGGCACCCGAAGGTGGCGATCACGCCGCACATCGCTTCCGTAACGCAAGCAGATTCCGCGGCGCAATCCGTCGTGGACAACATCCGGCGCCACCGCGCCGGAGAAGAACTGATCGGCCTCGTCGATCGGACACGCGGCTACTAACCAGGAAAACATAAAATGTCACTTCTGATCACGATCGACACAGATCCAGCCTTCGCGCCGAAGCAGGCATTGCCGGCTCCAGAGCGGCTCATCTCCGGCAATCCATCCTTCAAGACTTGGGCGCAGGATGCTTCGAAAGGCGAGAAGGTTCTGACCGGCGTCTGGGAGGCGACGCCTGGCGAGACGCATTCTATCAAGGGCACGACCTGCGAGTTCTGCCACATCGTTTCGGGCCTCGTCGAGATCGAGGAGACGGGCGGTGAGACCAAGACTTACCGCAGCGGCGACAGTTTTGTGATGAAGCCCGGCTTTGTCGGCGTCTGGCGCACGATCGAAACCGTGCGCAAGATCTACGTCAGCGTCTATGACTGAGCTCAACGCTCAAGGTCTGGCCGAATAGCGCGCGCGCCGGTTCCAGAACAATCCACTCTCCAAGTCCCGCCCGACGCGATTCGACGCCGTCGGGCGGCTCATCCTCGGCGGAAAATACGGCGCGCTGTCGACTACTGTTCCAAAACCAGGTGCGAGACGCCGCATGTCGCTGCCGTGTTGAGCAAGCTGCGACCTTCGGTACCCATCGGTCTCCAGGAGGATATCAATGAAGGCTTACACGATAGCGCACATCCCAGGCGACGGCATCGGCAAGGAGGTGACCGAGGCTGGATGGGAGGTGCTGCAGGCTGCAGCAAAGCGAGGCGGCTTCGCCCTTGAGGATACAAGGTTCCCATGGTCGTGCGCCTACTATCTGGAAACCGGTGCGATGATGCCCCCTGACGGCGTCGAGATGCTGCGGAAGTTCGATGCAATCTACCTCGGCGCTGTGGGATGGCCAGCAAAGGTGGCCGACTCCGTATCGCTTCACGGACTGCTCCTGCCGATCCGCAAAGGGTTCACGCAGTATGCCAACATACGGCCGCACAGGCTGTTGCCAGGCGTTCAGGGACCTCTTCGCCGTGATGGTTTCGATATACTGTGCATCCGGGAGAACACGGAAGGCGAATACTGCGGCGCTGGTGGGCGCATTCATTCCGGAACGGCCAATGAGGTCGCGATCGAGACGGCAATCTTCACACGTGAGGGTGTCGAAAGAATCCTCCGTTTCGGTTTCGAACAGGCGCGGACGCGCCGCAAGAAGCTCGCATCCGTCACCAAATCCAACGCGCAGAAACATTCCATGGTTTTTTGGGATGAGGTCACGCGTGAGGTGGCGAAAGACTATGCCGATGTGGAGGTCTCGCACTACCACGTCGACGCCATTGCCGCCCGCATGGTCCTGGCGCCTGAAAGCCTCGACGTGATCGTCGCCTCGAATCTTTTTGGCGACATCCTCACGGATATTGGAGCGGCCATTCAGGGCGGGCTGGGTTACGCCGCCTCCGCCAATATCAATCCCGATCGCAGCGCGCCTTCGATGTTCGAGCCGGTCCACGGTTCGGCGCCTGACATCGCGCATCTCGGCATCGCCAATCCGATCGCCGCGATCTGGTCCGGTGCGATGATGCTCGGGCATCTGGGCGAGGGGCAGGCCGCGGCCGAAGTGATGTCGGCGATCGAGTCCGCAACCGCACGCGGGATAGGCACGATTGCAGGCAAGGACACGACTGAAGCAATCACGCAGGCCGTGCTGGCAGGATTAAGCTGAAAGAGCAGAGGAAAAGAACCATGAACGCAATAACGAAGATTGGTTTCCTGAAGGATGCGGACCTGTTTCGCCAGCGTGGCCTCATTGGCGATGTCTGGCAGCATGCGCACAGCAACGCGACTGTCGATGTGATCGATCCGGCCAGTCTGGAAGTGCTTGGAACCGTGCCCGACATGGGCCGGGATGAGACAAGGGCTGCAATAGATGCAGCGCAGGCGGCGTTCAAGGACTGGAAGGCCAGGACCCATGCCGAACGCGGAGCGCTTCTGGAGCGCTGGCACAGCCTGATACTGGAAAATGAAGACGACCTGGCGTTGCTGCTGACGCTGGAACAGGGCAAGCCTCTGGCAGAAGCACGCGGTGAAATCCGCTATGGCGCCTCCTTCGTGAAATGGTTCGCCGAAGAAGCACGCCGGATCGGTGGCTCGACCATTCCGTCTCCCACGCCCGATCGCCGCATTCTGGTGCTGAAGGAGGCCGTTGGCGTCTGCGCAATCATCACGCCATGGAATTTCCCTAACGCGATGATTACGCGCAAGGTGGCGCCGGCGCTGGCCGCGGGTTGCACGGTTGTCATCAAGCCGTCGGAATTCACGCCATTTTCGGCGCTGGCGCTCGGCGTACTGGCGGAACGGGCGGGTATTCCTGCCGGCGTGATCAACATTGTGACCGGCATGCCCATTGAAATCGGCAACGAACTGATGGCCAACGAGACGGTGCGCAAGATCTCGTTCACCGGCTCGACCCGCGTCGGAGCGCTGCTCATGCGTGGCGCGGCCGATAGCATCAAGCGGCTCAGCCTCGAGCTCGGCGGCAACGCGCCCTTTATCGTCTTTGATGACGCCGATCTGGGCAATGCAGTCGAGGGGGTGATCGCATCCAAGTTCCGCAATGGCGGTCAAACCTGCGTCTGTGCGAACCGGATTCTCGTGCAGGCGGGCGTTTACGATGCTTTCGCAGAAAAGCTGAGCCAGCGCGTCAACCGAATGAAGGTTGGCGCGGGGACCGACGACGGAACGGAGATTGGCCCGATGATCAATGCGGCCGCCATCGACAAGATCGAGCGTCACATCGCGGATGCACAGGCGAAAGGCGCGCGGATCATCGCCCAGAGCGAGACGGTGCCGGACGGCAAGCAATATGCACGGCCCATCGTGCTGGGAGAGGCTACTACCGAGATGCTGCTGGCATCGGAAGAGACGTTCGGCCCGGTGGCGCCGCTTTTTCGCTTCGAAACGGAGGACGAGGCCATTGCGATCGCGAACGGTACGCCCTTCGGCCTTGCCGCCTACTTCTACACCGAAAATCTCAAGCGGTCATGGCGTGTTGCCGAGGCCCTGGAGTTCGGTATGGTTGGGCTCAACACGGGCATGATCTCGACCGAAGTAGCGCCTTTCGGCGGTGTCAAGCAGTCAGGGGTGGGGCGCGAAGGATCGCAGCTCGGCATCGAGGAATATCTCGAGGTCAAGACGCTTCATGTTGGCGGGCTTAACTAGTTCTGTTGCAAGCAGGTGGAAACACCTTCCAAAGCGTGGAACAACAAGAAAGGGGCGGTGAAAACCGCCCCTTTCTCTGTATTGCGACCAGTGCTCATTAACGTGGTGGGAGTGCCTCACACTGGCGCGACTGCACCAGCAACAGACGCTCAGGCGA
>NZ_RZRP01000960.1:0-2207 GCF_003997795.1 Mesorhizobium sp. M7A.F.Ca.US.005.03.2.1
CCGGACAGGGCCGGGAGGAAGAAGGGGTTGGAGCCTGTGGCAAAGTGGCGCCAGCGAGCGTCCAAAGGTGCGCCGCAGAAGGACGCTTGAAAAGCGCTTGGTGGCAAATTGAATACTGTCGCCCTTTCCGTTGAGAGCTTCGGCGTGAGCCACAAAGGCTGTGTCCGTGAGCTCAATGAAGACAGCTATCTGGTCGAGCCACAAACTGGCGTCTGGGTGGTAGCCGACGGAATGGGTGGACATGACGCCGGAGAGGTCGCTTCCGCCAGTATCGTCGATCATCTGTCAACAATCGGCATTGCGAGCTCAGCTCCCGATCTTCGCGCCCGCTTCGAGGACAGGCTGGGCCGGGCCAATGCCGAGATCCGAGGCATATCTGAATCCCGCGGCATAACCATCGGTTCCACCGTTGCCGCCCTGCTGGCGATGGACGGGCGGTTTGCCTGCCTGTGGGCGGGTGACAGCCGCGTCTATCTTGTCCGCAACGCCTCGATCTCGCAGATCTCGAGAGACCACACCGAAGTTCAGGAGCTCATCGACCGCGGTATCATCAGCGCAGCCGAAGCACGCACGTGGCCGCGCCGCAATGTCATCACGCAAGCGATCGGCGTCAGCGACGAGATTGTCATCGATTTCCAGCAGGGAGAAATCATGCCGGGGGATATTTTTGTGTTGAGCACGGATGGTCTGACGGCGCATGTCACCGACGCCGAGATCGAGGCGGCGACGGTGTCGGCGACACCTCAGGCAGCCTGCGAGAACCTGCTCGACATGGTGCTGGCGCGCGGCGCAACGGATAACGTCACGATCGTCCTCGTAAAGATAGGACACGAGCGCGATGGCCAATTGCCTCCTCCATATCTGCATAGAGCGAAGGCCTGAGGTTGATGGGCTCCGACGACAAGACGCGCATATCGGGGGGCATGGCCAACACCGTCGTAGGCACGCAACTCAGCGGCATCTACGAGCTCGACGAACGCATCGCATTCGGTGGCATGGGCGAGGTTTACCGTGGTCATAATATCCAGACCGGTGACCATGTCGCGATCAAGATCGTCTTGCCCGAGTTCGCCCGTGACCAGACGATCTTGTCGCTGTTTCGCAAGGAGGCATTGATCCTCAATCACCTGTCGCATGACGCGGTCGTGCGCTACCACGTCTTCACGATCGATCCCGGGATCGGCCGTCCCTACCTTGCCATGGAATTCGTCGACGGTGAGTCGCTGTTCGACATCATGCGGCGTGGCGCGATGCCGGCGGCTGATGTGCGCAAGCTCTGCCACCGCCTCGCCTCCGGCCTGAGCGCCGTGCACCAGGCGGGAGCAATACACCGCGACCTCTCGCCCGATAACATCATCTTGCCGGGAGGCCGGGTCGACCGCGCGAAGATCATAGATTTCGGTATCGCCCGGTCGGCGAGTGTCGGCGGTGAGACCCTGATCGGCGGAAAGTTTGCGGGAAAATACAACTATGTTTCACCCGAACAGCTCGGGCTCTACAGCGGCGATGTCAGTGAGCAATCCGATATCTACAGCCTGGGGCTGGTGCTGGTTGCCGCCTTGCGCGGCAAGCCAATCGATATGAGCGGATCGCAATTCGAGGTCATCGAAAAGCGCCGGACCGTGCCTGATCTCACCGACATCGACGATGATTTTCGTGACATCGTTGAACCCATGCTGCAACCGGATCCGCAGGACCGACCGGTTAGCATGGCGGAAATCGCCAGGATGACGCGTGACGAAAACGAGGAGACAACCCCGCCGGCGTCCATCACACCCCGCGATCGGTCGGCTTTGCCGCGAACCTTTAAATCCGGCAGCAAAACCCAGGCACGATCACACAATGTTGAGAGGCACGACGACGCAGCCGCAGCGGGCCCAGGCGGACAGCCCTTCGTAGAGCACGTGCGGCCCGCGCATTTGTTCGAACGGCCGCCTCCGGCGCCGATGCCGCGCGAGGCCACGGCGCGTTTGCCTGGAAGGTCCACAAAGACCCGAACCCTGGCGATCGCTGGCTTGGCGATGCTGGCTGTGGCCTCCGGCGCGGGCCTTTACCTGGGCGGCTTCATGACGCCTGCCACACCGACTGCCGGCAAGACATCGCTTTTGCCACCGGAGCCGTCCAAGCTCCCGCCCGGCCTGTCAAAGCCGCCCCTGGCGGACTCTGCCGCCCCTGAGCCGGCAAAGGCAGTTTCGCCCGTGCAGGCC
>NZ_RZRP01000961.1:0-2207 GCF_003997795.1 Mesorhizobium sp. M7A.F.Ca.US.005.03.2.1
CCTCACCTGGGCAATTTCCATGTCCGGACCCCAGGACCAGGACGAGCCAATGCGCCGGCCCGCCGGCGCATTTTCGTTTGAAAGATCGGACTTGCCGTGGACCAGCCAAGACCAGCGCCGCAATCGGCAAGCAAACTGCCCATTCCGCGCTGGGAGTTCATCGCTCTGTGCGCGGCACTGATGGCGCTGAACTCGCTGGCCATCGATATCATGCTGCCGGCTCTGCAGCAGATCGGCGCCTCGCTCGGCGTCGAAAATGAAAACCACCGGCAGTATGTCATAACGGCGTACATTCTGGGCTTCGGCGGCGGACAGCTATTCTTCGGGCCGATCTCGGATCGCTTCGGACGTCGCGCACCACTGGTCGCCGGGCTGGTGATTTATGTCGCCGCGGCTGCGGCCGCCGCCGTTGCACCAAGCTTTGAAACACTTCTGCTGTGCCGGGCCGTGCAAGGCATCGGTGCAGCCGCCACCCGCGTCATCGCGGTCTCGATCGTGCGCGATACGTTCGACGGCCGGCGCATGGCCGAGGTGATGTCGCTGATCTTCATGGTGTTCATGGCGATACCGGTCATTGCTCCCGGCATCGGCCAATTTATCATGCTGTTTGCGACCTGGCATTGGATCTTCGTCACCATGGCCGTCGGTGCGCTGCTCGTCTCGGCCTGGTCGCTGCTGCGCCTTCCTGAAACGCTGCATCCCGAACATCGCCGGCCGCTGACGCTCAACTCCATTGTCGGCGGGTTTCGTATCGTTCTCACCAACCGCATTGCGATCTGCTATGCCTTCGCCAGCACCTTCATTTTCGGCGCCATGTTCGGCTTCATCGCTTCGGCGCAGCAGATCTATGTCGACATTTTCAAAGTCGGCGAGATGTTCCCGGTCATCTTTGCTGGGGTTGCGGGCGTGCTCGCCTTCTCCAACTTTCTGAACTCGCGCCTTGTCGGCCGCATCGGCATGCGCCGCCTGTCGCAGAGTGCGTTGCTGCTGTTCCTGGTCATCAGCCTTGCCTGGCTGGTGATTTCGCTGGAGATGAAGATGCCGCTCTGGCTGTTCATCACCTTCTTTGCCTGCGCCATGCTTCCATTCGGTGCGCTCGGCGCGAACTTCAACGCGCTGGCCATGGAGCCGCTCGGCCAACTGGCCGGCACGGCTTCGTCGATCCTCGGTTTCATGCAGACGTTTCTCGGCGGCATTCTCGGCACGCTGATCGGCCAGGCCTTCAACGGCACGGTGACGCCGCTGGCCGCCGGCTTCTGCAGCGTCTCGGTCGCCGCGCTGCTGATGATCTTCATCGCCGAGCGCGGCAAGATGTTCCAGCCACAGAACCCGCCCGTTTCAGGGCACATCACCGACTTGCATTAGGACGCACCTTCAAGGGCTGCCGTGAACCGAGGGGCAAGCATGCGCCCCGCAATTGCTTCGCCCATGCTGTCCGAAAAGTGCAATGGCAGAGCGTCATCGAGTGCCCTGAGGATGGATGCCACGAAGGCCCGGCTGCGCTGGGCATCGGTTCCCAGATCGGAATATGTGGCGCGAGGTTTGCCGATCAGCGTGCCGTTGCGGCGAAGCGAGAACCGCAGCGTGAGGGACATGCCCGCGGTTCCGGGTGGCGGCTTCCAGCAGGCATAGATCGCGTCCGACATCTCCTTTATCGTGTCGACGGGATCGGTACTGCGACAGCTGCGCTCTTGCGACCTTGCTTCCAGGGAACTGGCGAACAGACCGGCGGCAAGAGCCACCGCGACAAATGCAAACCGAGGTTTCATTCGAGAGCCTCCGGATTTGCGCGAGATTGTACTGCTTTCGGCTAACGCAGCAATCGATCCTACTGCGCCCAGAGCTCGCGGCGCAATTCGTGCCAGCTTTCCTTGTCTGGCGCGACAAGCAGGCCGCCGCCGAGATGCGAGGGCAGATAGGCGCTGCCGTCGAAGCGCGCCGCATGGCCGCCGGCCTCGGCATGGATCAGCACGCCGGCCAGGTGGTCCCACGGCATCAGCTTATTGCAGACGACGAAGTGGGCATGGCCGCTCGCCAGCAGGCGGTATTCGTGCGCGGCGCAGCGATAGGCGAACTGCGACAGGATCTTGGTCTGGTTGCGCGCCAGCCGTGTCCGTTCCGGCTCGGCCATATATTGCCAGGAGACAGAGCCGGTCATCTCCGAGATCGGCGCGGGTACCGCTACATGCACCTTCTCGATGCTGCCG
>NZ_RZRP01000962.1:0-2207 GCF_003997795.1 Mesorhizobium sp. M7A.F.Ca.US.005.03.2.1
GATGTGCGCAATGCCATGGCGCAAGGGTCGATCGCCGCGGTGTTCCACATCGAAGGGGTCGAGGCGATCGATCCCGAGCTCACCATGCTCGACGTGCTGCATGAAGCCGGCCTGCGCTCGCTCGGCATCGTCTGGAGCCGTCCGAACGCCTTTGGCCACGGCGTGCCGTTCCGCTTCCCGTCTTCGCCCGACACCGGCCCTGGCCTGACCGATGCCGGCAAGGCGCTGGTCAAGGCCTGCAACCAGTTGAAGATCATGATCGACCTGTCGCATCTCAACGAGAAGGGCTTTCGCGATGTCGCCGCACTCAGCGATGCGCCGCTGGTGGCGACCCATTCCAACGTGCACGCGATCTGCGGCCATTCGCGTAACTTGACCGACTGGCAGCTCGGCGCGATCCGCGAAACCGGCGGCATGGTCGGGCTGAACTTCGCAACCGGCTTCCTGCGCGAGGACGGTCGCATGAATGCCGACACCAGCCTCGATATCATGGTGCGCCATATCGATTCGCTGCTGCAGGCGCTGGGTGAGGATGGCGTTGGTCTTGGCTCCGATTTCGACGGCGCCATGATCCCGGCCGTCATCGGCGATGTCGCCGGCCTGCCGAAGCTGATCGATGCATTGGCGGCACGCGGTTTCGGCCGCGCGCTGATCGAAAAAATCGCCTATCGCAACTGGCTCAATATGCTCGAGAAAACGATAGGTTAGAGACAGCCTGCGGCATATGTCGACAAGGACATAGTTCGTCGGTGGAAGCCGGATACGATTGGGTGGATAGCCGGCAATGCTGAAGACCTTCACGCATGAGGGCGGCGAATTCGAGCGAACCGATGTCGTCATCGTCGGTGCGGGTTTCACCGGCCTGTCGGCGGCGCTTGAGATGAAGAAGGCCGGCATCGATTTCATCCTGCTCGAAGCACGCGACCGTGTCGGCGGACGCGTCGAGTCCCGACTGAACGGACTTGGCGAACGCATCGATAGTGGCGGCCAGTTCCTGTGCGAGGACATGCCGGAATTGATGGCCATGGTCGAGGCGCGCGGCAAGACGCTGGTTGAAACCCATGTCGATGGCGACTTCATCACCCAGCCGACGATGTCCGCACAACGAGCAGAGCGGACCTATCATGCCGCGATGGCGATCCGCGAGCGCATGAACGGGATCGATCCGGACGATGCCTCGATTGCCGGACTGACCGTCGCCGACTGGCTTGCCTGCCAGCACGATTCCGCCGATGCAAGGATGGCTTTCCGTTCGATGATCGAAGGTCTCTGGTGCATGGCGCTGGACCAGATTCCTCTCTGGTATTTGATCGACAATGACCGGCGGGTCACCAACGAGGTGACGGAACTGCAATATTTCGTGCGCGAAACCATGCATTCGCTGGCCGACGATCTGGCCCGCGACCTTGGCGATCGGTTGCGGCTAAGCGAGCCGGTCACGCGCATCGAGCACAGTTCGCCAGGTGTTCTTGTCGTTTCGGCCGGGGATACCGTCGAGGCGCGCACGGTTCTGGTTGCCGTCCCGCCGGCGACGGTGACGGAGCTCGCCTTTGCCCCCGCTTTGCCGGCCGGACTGGGGCGGGCACTCGGCGCCTGGGAAAGCGGCGCGGCTATCAAGATCCTGGTGCGCTATGCCAAACCGTTTTGGCGGGCGCGGGATTTGAGCGGCATGGTGATGTGGCTCGAGCCGCCGGGGCTGTTTGCCTGCGACGCCGGCAAGGATGCGGAGCATGCGGCGCTCGTCGTGTTCGTCGGCGGCTCGCTCGCGCTGCGTTGGCGCGACCTCGGCGAGGCGGAACTGCGTGCGGAGGTGACCGGCCGGCTGGAGGCAGCCCTTGGTCCGGATGCCGGTGACGTCATCGATTTCAGTTTGCGTGACTGGACAGGAGATCGCTGGAGCGGCGGCGCGTACAGCGATCTTATTGTCGATGTTACAGCGACAGACGCCGAGCGAACGATCCTTGCCGGCGCACCGCCGGTGTATCTCGCCTCTTCAGAACTCTCGCCATCGTTTCCGGGGTATGTCGAGGGCGCCATCATTGCCGGGCGCATCGCCGCGCAAAAAATCATCGCCGAGCTTCAGGCTCCGGGCTGAGCCTGATCTTTTCGAAAAACTGTTTGGCAAGATCGGTCAAGTTGCGTCTCGAGCCCTGGCGCCGGCGAAGCCATACCCGATTTTGCCCGGCTTCGCCCGAAATGCTGTTTCG
>NZ_RZRP01000963.1:0-2206 GCF_003997795.1 Mesorhizobium sp. M7A.F.Ca.US.005.03.2.1
TTCGCGACGTGCACCAGATCAAGCTTCCGGGGCTGGAGCCGCGCGGCGCGGTGGTGGCGGAGATCGACCTCGATGGAAGCCGGACGCTGCGCATCATCGCCGCCCATCTTGGCCTGCTGCGCCGCTCGCGCTCCCAGCAGGCGCGCGTCGTGCTCGACCTGATGAACAGCCCGGACGAAAGACCGACCCTGCTGCTCGGCGACCTCAACGAATGGCGGCTTGGCAACCGCTCCGCTCTCAACACGCTGCATGCGACGTTCGGCCCGCAGCCGCCGGCGGTCCCCACCTTCCCGTCGAACCTGCCGCTGCTGGCGCTCGACCGGATCATGGCCAACCGGCATGGCATGATTGCCGCCATCGACGCGCATGACACGCCGCTTTCACGCGTTGCCTCCGACCACCTGCCGCTGACGGCCTTCGTGCGCCTGGAGCGGGTGGACGATAACGCCTTGATGTCTCCCGCGTCGCAAAGAGTGTAAAATTAAGCGGAACGCCGGGTTCTTCCGCGAGTTACCATGTCTTGAACGTGTAGGAGGACGAGATGAAGAAGTTGATTCTGGCTTCCCTGTTGGCATTGGCCGCGACAGCGGCGATCACTGCGCCGACGCAAGCGGCAAGCGTGACCATCCAGTCCGACGACGACGACAGATATCTGCCGGATGACAATTCCGACAGTGGGATCGTTATTCGCCGTCACCACCGGGATCGCTATTACGACAATCAGTATGATGGCGACCGGAACGTTCAGTATGACGATGGCGAATACCGGTACGGCGAATATCGCCGCCACCACCGGCATCATCGCTGCCATATCGAACTGGTCAAGCACTGGCGCCACCACCACAGGGTGATCGAAGAGGTCCGCGTCTGCGGCTGATCCCGATCGAACCAACCGGCCGGCCAAAGCCGGCCGGTTTCATCGCGTATGGTGGCGAGAGATGCCGCCACCAGTTGGAAATGCCCCTGCAGACGACTGACGCGCGGCGCGGTTCGCGCAGCTGGATTACCTGGCTGATCTTGTCGCGATTGCGCTTGGCACGGTAACCCACTCTCCACCATCCCCGTCAAGCGGTACCGGCCCGCTTCCCAGGGCATGGCAATCGGTTAGCGGATCCCACCATGGACCGGTCGTTGCCCGACCCGTGTTCGGGTTGGGCTTGCTCTTCGCATTTGGTGCCTCTGGACACAGCCGTGGAAGGCTGAAAAATGTGGAGCGCAACTCGGCTTTTGGAGTTGAACCGGAACACCAGGAGGATGGCGCTGAAATTGGAAGATATTGCCGGCCATCCGGCGTTGCATCGCTACGTTCAGGAACAGTCCCTGGCGCTGATCCGAATCTATGAGGAGAGCCCTCGCCTGGCTTCCATTTTCGCCACGCAGCAGCGTTGGCTGATGGGTCATGTCGGCCTCGCCATGCATTTCAGGCGCGATCCGCACGACCGCCGCAAGGAACTGACGGTATCGCGGTTCATCGAGTTCGTGCACCAGCATGCGGTCGCCAGCCGCAACACGGCGGACGCTTTCATCAAGGAGATGCTGCACTACCACATCGCCGAGTATGTGTCGGGTGGCGACGGCCGTACGCACCCTTTGCAGCCGACGGCGGCAACCGTGCAGACCTTTACCGGCTGGGTCCTTGCCCATCTGCGGACGCTGGATCGCCTCGACGGCGCTGACCGCTTGGCCAGGTTCCTCGAACACCCCGAGATGGTTGCCGGGCTGCAGCCTCTGGTGGCGGACGGCCTGCTTGCCTCCAAGCCGGTGCGCGAACCCAACCAGACCTTTTCGCTGTTCATCTGGCTCAACAATGGCGGCATCGTCATGGACTGGCTGATGTCGGGCATCGACCCCGATCACGCCGGCCTGGACCAGATTCCGACCAGCGTGGTTTCGATCGGAGATTTCGCCAAATGGCTCAAGCTCTCGCGGACCCATCTGGCCCGCAAGCTGCGCGCTGCCGAGAATCTCGGCAGCATCGGCTGGCTCGGCCAGCGCGGCCATTCGGTGATGTGGGTGTCGAATACATTCTACCAGGAATACATGACAGTCCAGGCGGCCAAACTGGCCATCGTCGACACCGCTTTCAATGCCTGTTTTCCGCCGGCTGGAAGCTGATCGGTGCGGCATCCCCGTAACGGGGATGCCTTTCAATGCGGGCGATCAAAATCCCGAAGTTCTCAGTCGATGTCGAACGACACGCCCTGGG
>NZ_RZRP01000964.1:0-2206 GCF_003997795.1 Mesorhizobium sp. M7A.F.Ca.US.005.03.2.1
TCGTAATTGCTGGCCAGCTGCTGACCGTCATAGGCGAGCACCTTCTCGCCGTACTGTTCCTTCTGGGTGATGGTCAGCGTGCCGCCTTCGAACGGGACGGGAGCTTGCTTGTCGTCATCGGAAGCATCGGCGGCGTTCGTCCCCTGATCGGCGGACGGCTGCTCCGTCGCCGGGGCCGGCTGTGTGGCGGGCGTCTGGGTCTGCGCAGACGCGCTGGCGATTTGCCCCAGCAACAAGGCCAGCCCGCAAAGGCCGGCAAGAAGCGAACGTGTCATGACTGTCCCTCCACTCAGTCGCCGCGAACCGGCCCGAAAGGCCAGATCCATCCGTCCGGAGCGCGCCGCTCAGGCCCAGGGGCGCTGTTCGGCGTTCCGCTTCTCGAACGAAGCGATGGCGCCGGCTTTCTCCATGGTCAGGCCGATATCGTCGAGCCCGTTGAGCAGGCAGTGCCGCTTGAAGTCGTCGAGGTCGAATTTGACCACGCCGCCATCCGGCCCACGGATTTCCTTGGCTTCGAGGTCGACCGACACCGTGGCATTGGAGCCGCGCGAGGCGTCGTCCATCAGCTTCTCGAGATCCTCGGGGCTGACGGTGATCGGCAGGATGCCGTTCTTGAAGCAGTTGTTGTAGAAAATGTCGGCGAACGAGGTCGAGATGACGCAGCGAATACCGAAGTCGAGCAGCGCCCATGGTGCGTGCTCGCGGCTGGAACCGCAGCCGAAATTGTCGCCGGCGACCAGGATCTGCGCCTTGCGGTAGGCCGGCTTGTTGAGCACGAAATCCGGGTTTTCCGAACCGTCGTCCTTGTAGCGCATTTCGGCGAACAGGCCGGTGCCGAGCCCGGTGCGCTTGATCGTCTTGAGGTAATCCTTGGGGATGATCATGTCGGTGTCGACATTGACGATCGGCATCGGAGCGGCGACGCCGGTGAGCTTGGTGAATTTTTCCATGGCTTTTGCCCGTGTTTTCGTTGCGGGGGAATTTGCTGAGGCCCGGTTTACACAAAGCCGGCGGCAAATAAAAGGCAACTGTTCGTGCATGGTGGCACAAGCCAGCCCGATGGTGCAATCTGGCGGCCATGGCAGAAAACGCACACGTCCTCTATAACAGAGAACCCGCGCTCGACATCGCCGAATTCCGTCGCGTGCTGGTCGAATCCGGCCTCGGCGAGACACGGCCGATCGATGATGAAGCGCGGCTGCGGGCGATGCTGTCGGGCGCCAATCTGGTGCTGACCGCGCGCCTTGATATTCAGGGCAAGCCGCTGATCGGCGTCATCAGGGCGATCACCGACTTCTCCTGGGTCTGCTACATCTCCGAACTCGCCGTTTCCCGATCGGCACAGGGGCTCGGCATCGGCAAGGGCCTGATGGACGAGGCGCGCCGGCAGCTTGGACCATCGGTCGCCATCAGCCTGATCTCCATGCCCGATGCCGTAGGCTTCTACGAACGTATCGGCATGAAGCGCATGGCCGACGCCTTCTGGTTCGACCGCAAGGGCTGAGGCTCGCTCGAAATACTCTTCCGCAACCGTAGCGATCCTTCGCGCCAGCGTCAAAAAGGACCTTCCCTTTGCCCGCTCAAATCACATTCAATTCCCGGAACGCCCTTCCCTCCGCCACCCGCTCATACCCGAACGCCGAGCAATCCACCGTGCGATAACCGCCATGCACGATTAGTTCGGCCAGCGCTTTGCCCACTGCTGGCGCCTGCTGCAGGCCGTGGCCGGAAAAGCCGTTGGCGAACAGGAAATTGCCGACGTCGGGATGCGGACCGATCACCGCGTTCTGGTCGAGCGTGTTGTAGTCGTAGTGGCCGGCCCAGGCACGGGTCGGCTTGATCGCCTCGAAGGCGGGAATACGGGTCGCCAGCACCGGCCAGATCACCTCTTCGAACAGTGGCCAGTTTACCTCGAAGTCGCCGGGATCGGGTGCGCAGTCGCCTTCCTCCGGTTCGGCGCCGCCGGTGAGGTAGACCGAGCCTTCCGGACGGACATAGATGCCGGAGGGATCGACCAGCAGCGGCATGTCGGCATATTTCTCGCGCGCCTCGAAGACGAAGACATTGCGCTTGCGCGGCTCGACCGGCAGCTCGAGCCCGGCCATGGCAGCCACCTTGCCGGCGTTAGGGCCGGCGGCGTTGACGACGATGCCAGCCTCCAGCGTCTCGCCATTGCCCAGGCTCACTCCCGTGACGCGGTTGCCAT